>JANYCH010000375.1 GCA_025360395.1 Cytophagales bacterium
CCTGATAGTACGGGAAAAGATCCAATAATCATTGCAAAGCAGGAATATAAAATGCCATTTGCAAGGATTATTAATACATCTGCTCATGCTATACTAAAAATATCATTTGGGGGACGGAATTTTATATTGAAACCCGATGAAAAGGAAGAGTTTTATAATAAGCCTGGACCTTTGAGGTTTAAAGTAGAAACAAGAGGATATCAACCATTATATACAAACGAAATTTTTTATCCTTTTCATATTACAGAAATTGAGCTTTTTATTGAATAGTATTTAACGTTTATTTTTCAGGACAGCTTTTTTGTTAAATTTGTTGTTACTTTAAGCAGTACAAATTTTCAATGAGCAATAAAATTTATATTTTCGATACCACATTAAGGGATGGAGAACAGGTTCCCGGATGCCAGTTAACTACGTTTGAAAAAGTACATATTGCCAAAGAACTTGAACTGCTTGGTGTAGATGTTATTGAAGCAGGTTTCCCAATATCAAGTCCGGGAGATTTTCAATCAGTTATTGAAATTTCAAAAGCCGTAAAAGATCCAATTATTTGTGCACTTACCAGAGCAGTAGAGAAGGATATTGATTGTGCTGCTGAGGCATTAAAATATGCCAAAAGAGGTCGGATTCACACTGGCATTGGCTCTTCTGATTTTCATATTCAATACAAATTTAATTCTACAAGGGAAAAAGTGCTGGAAAGAGCTGTAGCAGCTGTTAAATATGGCAAGAAATTCGTTGAGGATATTGAATTTTATGCAGAAGATGCCGGTAGGGCAGATAATCAATATCTTGCTCAAATGGTACAGGCTGTAATCGCTGCTGGAGCTACGGTAGTTAACATTCCTGATACAAATGGATATTGCACGCCTGAAGAATATGGAGCTAAAATAAAGTACCTGTTTGACAATGTAAGCAATATTGATAAAGCCATTATTTCTGTCCATTGTCATAATGATTTAGGGTTAGCAACAGCGAATTCTATGGCAGGTGTAATAAATGGTGCCAGACAAATAGAGTGTACAATCAATGGCATAGGAGAAAGGGCCGGAAATACTTCTCTTGAAGAAGTAGTGATGGTAATGAAAACTCATCAGGAGTTAGGACTAGATACAGGAATTAATACAAGGAAAATTTTTCCGATTAGCAGGCTTGTGTCTAGCATGATGCGCATGCCAGTACAGCCTAACAAAGCAATTGTTGGAAGAAATGCTTTCGCCCATTCATCTGGCATACATCAGGATGGGTTAATAAAAAATAAAAAAACGTATGAAATAATTGAACCCGAAGATGTGGGTGTTACCCAGTCTTCTATAGTATTGACAGCAAGAAGTGGAAGGGCAGCATTAAAATACAGATTGGAATTAATTGGCCATACGATAGAGATGGATAAACTTGATTCTATTTATGAACGTTTTCTTGAAATGGCCGATAAAAAGAAAGACATTGACGATGTAGACCTTAAATTTTTAATGGGCGGATCAAAAGACGAACGAGAAATTGTTTTGGAAGATATGGAGATTGTATGCGGAAATAAACATCCTAAAGCAACGTTGAAATTAAAATTAAAAGGAAAAACTGAGAGCGCATCTTCCGAAGGAAATGGTCCAATTGATGCAGCAACAAAATGCATTGACAAAATCCTGAACAAAGAATTTGTGATAGAAGAATACCTTGTTCAAGCTATTACGGGTGGTTCTGAAGATACCAGCAAGGTTCACATGCAGGTAAAATATGGTACAAATGTTATGAATGGCTTTGGTGCTGATACAGATATAGTTGTTGCGTCAGTGCATGCTTATATTGATGCAATTAATAAAATGGTATAAGCACTTCAATAAAAATAATGGTGATCAAATTTAATTTGATCACCATTATTATGTTAATAGATTATATCATAGGTGGTAAAACCATACTTGGCTGAAGAATTACAAACAGCAACAGTATCATTCAAAGAAACACTTTTTATACATTGTCCGGATTTTGAAAAAGATTTTACATCACTTATATCTGCCACATAATTTCCCCCGCATTTTTTAAAGGTTTGAGTTTTCTGTTGGAAATTAACGTCCTGGTCTTTATTACCATAATTCTGGTTTCCTTCAAGATTTAATAAGTAACTGGCTTTTGATGGATAAGTCTCAGTAGAAAAGGTATTATCTTCCATTAAAATACCATTGTTCGTTACCTTGGTACGGTTCATTCGTGAATCATATTCATAGACCTCGTCATATACTTTGGAATATTCAGAAACAGCATCTTTAGTATATTTAGTTATCATAGAAGGCCTCCCATTTATATAGCCTGTAAAAACTAAGCTATCCTGGTTATATTGAGTAAAAAAACCTGCATTTATATCAGTAGTTCTTAAAAGCGAAACTAAATTGTAGTTGCTATCATAATTATAAATGTTTGATATTGTGGCTGTTGTACCGGGAGTGTTTGTACTTACAAAAATAGCTTTAGCTAAAAGTCCTTCACTGTTGTAAGTGTTTGTACTGTTGAAATTTGCATTAATTGAAA
>JANYCH010000386.1 GCA_025360395.1 Cytophagales bacterium
AAACCATTTGACAATATCCCATCTTATTTTTGAGAAAAATACAAATACCCGGGAAGTAGAACTTATAAATGTACCAATGGAAAGGGCGGCAGGAACCTGACTGACAGGAAGAATCCGTCCCAGTATGGGAATGAGCATCAAACCTGCACCACCACCGCAAATAGCACTCAAAGAAAATGCCAAATAGCTGATAATGAAAATGATGGCCAGTGTTGAAAACATGATGTGGATATTACAGGCAAATTAACCTTTTCCCACCTCACTTCATTACCGATTTGAAAATCACAACCTATTTTAATCACATTTAAACTAAATAGATCCGACAGTTATGGTGCAGTAATAGAAACCACCTACAGCAGGGCCTCCTATAAAACTATAATAATATTGATTAAAGAGGTTGCTGGCACCTATTTTTATGTTTAAGTTCTTATTTAGCAGGTATTGGACTTGAGCGTCTACTGTAGAATATGCCGGAACATTGCCGTTTGCAAGGGACGATTGCCATAAATATGATTTCTGCCAACGGTAATTTATACTGAAACCAATTTTTCTGTACAAAGCCGGATTGCCTAACATGATATTATAAATCCATTCAGGAGTATTAAACGCGTCTTCCAGTCCGTCAGATTCTGATTTCCGGTTTAACCTGGCATAATTAACATTACCAGACAGCTTAAAATTTTTAGGTAGTTTACCAGTTAACTCAAAAGTTCCTCCATAGTTGTAAGTAGTTGTTTTGGAATTGGTCCAAAGGCGGTAACGATATTGTTTTTTCTTATCGTTTAAGTAAGTTGCCAGACTATCAGGATTAGCATTTTTAGGAATATTTGCTTCTACCTGGGCAATGAGGTTATTATATATATTGTAATAAAAATCCATATCCAGATAAAGATTTCCATTCAAAAGCTCCGTTCTGTATCCTGCTTCAATGCTTGTTACTTTTTCAGGTTGCAGATAAGTATAATTATTCTTTTTTAATATTGATTGATTTTTAGCAATAGCCTCGGCTGTGCTCAATCCATTTTTATTTACATCGTTGGTAACTGCACTCTGAAATGTATCGATTGAAGACCGCAAATAACTATTTTCAAAAATACCGTTTGACATTACCGGTAAACCTCCTACCCTTTTGACGCCACCGCTGTTGATGTTTGAAAAAGCTTCAAATAAGCTTGGAAACCGGTAACCCTGCTGAAATGATGCACGGAAATTATGTTTCTTTTCAGGCGAATAAACTACAGATAACCTTGGATTGAATTTTGGTTCAAAATATTGGTTTTTATCAAGTCTGACCACTGCGTTTATTTTAATTTTATCATCAAATAAATACTTTGATGCCTGAATAAACCCTCCGATTTTCCAATATAGCAGATTAGTGCCCGGGCTTGTAGGATTGATAAAATAATTCCCATCAGGAATAATGGTATAATTCCTGAAATCCATACCGTACATAATATTAATCCTGTAGCGTTTGTCTAAGCCTTGCAGGAACTTATTTGTGAGTTCATGCTGAAATTCTGCATGATATAAGTATGCCTTTACCCTTAAGGCGGCACCGTAATCCCAATTGTTTATGTTTTTCAAATTACTGGCCTGGTCAGAAAAAGTTGCTGAACCAGGTTGTGGCCTGCCGTAATCCGCAAACGAACGGGCTCCGTTCATAGCATCCGGGACACTGGACCCATTCCCTATATCTTTTTTAAATTGATTAGAAAAATCCTTAAACCATTGATCGTCTGACTTATAACCCCTATCTATATTTTCTGCCAACGAACGAATATTATAAGACTGCCCGGTGTTTTCACTTGTCAGATAGGTTTTGAACTGTATCGAATTAGATTTAACAGTTAACCCATTTTGTTGTGTCAGGTAATCATCCAGCCTGAACCTGTTAGTGCGCTGATAAGTTGTGTTCAACCATGCAAATCTATAAACATATGATATTTCAATATTGTGCCGGGGCTTGTAAAAAAGACCCGCATCGCCCTTGAGGTTTTGTAAATCATAACTTGTGGCATCTTTTTCAGCATAACCTGTCCTGCTCACCACATATTGTTTTCCACCCAGTGTCAATGTTTTTCGGTTTCCGGATTCATCTCCATATACATTGACCAGATCTTTCCCCGGATTCTGTCCTCCTGTTAAATTTGTTGACACATTGGCTGAAGGATTTAAATCGGTGCGGTTATCTGCAAACCAATCTGTCCCTTTCATAAAAGCGCCGTTTAATTTAAAAGCCCATTTTTGTTTATATGACTTTGCAAACCTCAGACTTGTTTCACTGTAAGGTGCTGCATTATTATTATTATAATTATTATCATTTACATGGTTAACGCCCGTTTTTTGCTGGATTGTGATTCCCTGAAACCGAAACGGGTCTTTGGTGATAAAGTTGGCAGTACCGTTAATAGCATTCATCCCATACATCGCCGAAGCAGAGCCTGGTACTATTTCTACCTTGTAAATATCAAGATCTGTGGGCCCCATTGAATTT
>JANYCH010000022.1 GCA_025360395.1 Cytophagales bacterium
TTAGGAACTGTCCTGCTAAATTGAACCACCTCAAGATGTCAAATAACGAAGATTGAAAGCAATTCACAACAAAGTAAGTCTTCAAAGTCCTAATCGTTTAGATGTCAAATAACGAAGATTGAAAGCAATTCACAACTCATCTGTTGTTTCTTTACTTCCAGCTTTTGATGTCAAATAACGAAGATTGAAAGCAATTCCCCCAATAGTCCTCGTTTGCAACGAGGACTGCCGAGATCAGCGTTTTCAACGCTATTAACCTACAACCACATTCATCAGCCCTTTTCCTCCAGCATAATCTATTGCACTTCTAAACAAATAATGGTCAGGGGTTTCAACTAGTCCAGCTCTTACAGGATTAAGATGAATGTAACTTACTTTTCCCATGACGTCCAAATGGCTCAGGTCAATAGCATAGTTGTCATCACGCCATATTTTATAAAAATCTGCTCGTCCGGTTTTTTTTGCTTCAAAAGCGAACTTATCAAGTAACCATTCTTTCCGGCTTTCAGGTCCTGTTAAAATAGCTTCCTGCATCTTTTTAGAAGTATGTTTTTTGAAATCCCGGAGGATGTCAGATATCCTGTACGGCTCTCTGGCTTTTACAATCAAATGAATGTGATTACTCATTATAACCTATGCATCTACTTCTAACCCTTTATGTTCAATACAGTATTTTAAAGATTCAGTAATTATATCCCGATAAACCTGCCTTGTAAACAGGTCTATCCAATGGATGACAGTGCAAGTCAAAAAGTATGGGGCGTTTTGATCGCTTATTAAATATTTGTCACCAGCTATAGCATTAATAAAAGATCAAATATAATAGAAGCGTTGAAAACGCTGCTCTCATAAGTCCTCGTTGCAAACGAGGGCTATTGTAAATTATATTTACCAATTCTGGCAACATGACAATCATCCTATTGAACTATCTTCATTCAGTATATTCAAACAAAAGCTTGATTATATTCACAATAACCCCGTAAAAGAAGGATTTGTAACGAGGCCTGAAGAATGGCTTTATAGTTCAGCCAAAAGTTACTGTACAGATGAACCGGGAATGTTAGAAGTGATTGTCGTTGGCTAGGAAGCTAATATTCAAAAGGCACTGGTTACAAACCAGCGCCAGAAAAGGATATCATGGTGAAGAAATCCATACAGCGATAGTTTTTTAAATCCAAAACAGATTATATTCATTTGAATCCTGTAAGAACTGGAATCGTAGAAAAAGAGGAAGAATATCTTTTAAGTAGCTGTGGTGATTTTTATGGAATCAGAAGGTGTGCTTTAATTTTGACAGTGTATTAAAGCGGATTACAACTCCGTTTTATCGGTAGTTCGACATTGCAAATGTCGAACAGCGAGTTTCTTAAATCCAAAACTGATTATATTCATTTGAATCCCGTAAGAGCTGGAGTCTTTTATAAACTTATTCTACAAATTTAACCTTAATCTCTCCTATGTTAAGTTCGTTGTATTTGGAAACGTATTTGATCATCACCAAATAATCTTCGTCATGCTTTTCTTTCAAATAAGCCATCCGCAATTCAGGCTCACCTTTGAGAATGTTTGAAAGTGGACCGTTAGTTAATAAAAATTTATAACCATTGTTTAAATTAATCAAATAAGGCTTCTTTTTTCTAATGCTGGTACTTACTACATATACTGTGGTTGCAACTGCACCAATTAATCCAGATCCTAAGCCCGTACCAATGGCTTTAGAAACAGTAACGTATTCGAAAGTATTGACCAGGCTATATCTGTCCCATTTATTTACCAGGAAAAAATAATAGGATCTTACATCGTGCTGTTGCTTCACATATACATCCTTTCCATCACATAAACCCCACAAACTATCAATCCCAATCCCGTCTTTGGCAAGAATTGTAATTTTATAAACCATTGTACTATCCCCATCTTTGAACTTCTCTTTTGTCAATGTCTTTGTAACACTATCAAACTGAGATTTATAATATGGATCATTGTCCAAAAATTCCTGATAGGTTCTGTAAATACCTTTCTGATGGTTTGTTCTGCCTAAAATGTCACTTTGAGAAAAGCAATCCTGGAACGAAATCAGGGTAAATAAAAAAAATCTGAGTTTCATGTTTCTATTTACAAGCCGGAAATTATGTTTATATAAAAAGTTAACTATAAAATGATTGAAAGATTAAAAATCAAAAGAAATAAAGCTCTAAATCCTCACGGGTATCCTCATTTATGCTCCTGCCAGGTTATTGTCCGGATTAATCTTTTTCTATTTCGTATTTAAAAATAGGATGTACATCCTGAAGAGGATCGTCAATATCATTGAGTTCTTTAATGCGGCCATCTTCCATGTTATAAACCCAGCCATGCACCTGTAAAACCTTCTCATCAAGGGCTTTCTGAACAATTTTTGTCTTGCAAAGGTTTTTTACCTGCTCAATTACATTTATTTCCACAAGGCGGTCAACCTTGGCTTCCGTATCAGTAATAAGATCAAGTTCTTCTGCATGGCGAACGTATATTTCTTTTATGTTTCTAAGCCAGTTATCTACATAACCATAGGCAATATTTTCAAGCGAAGATTTAACACCTCCACAACCGTAGTGACCGCAAAGTATGATATGCTTGACCTTTAAAACTTTTACCGCGAACTCTACTACACTAAGCAGGTTCAAGTCAGTATGGACTACCAGATTTGCAATATTCCTGTGGACGAATATTTCGCCAGGGGTGGCGCCTGTAACCATTTCAGCAGGTACTCTGCTATCCGAACAACCAATCCATAGATATTCAGGCTTTTGCACCAGGATCATCCGCTTAAAAAAATCTGGGTCCTTAGAAACTTGTGTTGTTGCCCAATCTTTATTTCCTGCTAATAGTTTATTATAGCTCTTGATCATATCCAATGGTAATTGAAATTCTAAATATAAGCATGGATTCAGTTTTACCACAATAAACCACTTCCATTTTATTCCGAAAATATTTGGACATGATATTATTAATCGTATTACCCAATATAACATCAGACAATGGCGCTAACCAAAACAGGAGGATTCACCGAACTCCAAAACACGGAAGCAAGTGCTTTTAAAGCTTTGGGACACTCAGCGAGGATTGCCAGCATTGAATTGCTTCTAAAGAGGCAGGCGTGCATTTGCAATGAGATAGTGGAAGAATTGCCACTTTCTCAATCTAATTGACAAGATTATTTTAAATTGGATGTTTTCTGGAGATCAAGCACACTATTTAAATTCAATCTGATGGTCCAGTTTATTGTTTTTGAAATAATAAGCCTCATAAGATTTGCTTCCTATTCCGTAAACCTCTTCAATAATAATCCTGTCAGCCAGGTTTCTTTTCTCTATAACGAGTAACTTTCTGGTTTCATCAAGCTCTTCCAAAGGGATTTGCTGTTCGTATTCAAATCCATCATCATAAGCAAACTCAATTGAAAAGTTTGATTTTTGCCACTGTAACTTGGTTTCAATTCCTTCTGCCATAGGTTTGAATGAAACATTGCCCTGGTTTTGGTAAAATATAGTTTGCCCGGATTGCGATAGCATCACGAAACCGCTTAAAACCATGGCTGAATAACCAATGTATTTGAACAAAAGCTCACTAAGCCTTGGCAAAATCCATTTCATGGTCCAGGTGGAAAGCAATGCTGCTATTGCGACAGTAAGGCCAACTGATAAAACTTCATAAGAAATAAGGCCAAATAAGGTATACAGTAAAATTTTGAGCAAATGCATCAATACTTCGTTGGCAGCCCTTGTCGCAACAATTTCTTCTTTCGACAAACCATATTGAAGATAAAATTTATTAAAAAGAAGCCCTACTGCACCAGTCAGGCCAGATAGAAAACCTGCTAAAAACCCTATAATGAGTAATTTAAAATTTGATTCTTTACCTACTCCGACTTCTTTTTTTGCCTTGAAAAGAGAAATTAAATTGCTTATTAAAAAAAGGCCCATGGCCAGTTCCAGGTAGATTGGATTAACAAATTTCAGCAGCCATGCACCCAACCAGACTGCTGGCAAGGCGGCAGGAACAAACCATTTGACAATATCCCATCTTATTTTGGAGAAAAATACGACTACCCGGGAAGCAGAACTTATAAAAGTTCCAATGGAAAGGGCAGCAGGAACTTGACTCACAGGAAGAATCCGTCCCAGGATGGGAATGAGCATCAAACCTGCACCACCACC
>JANYCH010000063.1 GCA_025360395.1 Cytophagales bacterium
ACGTTTGCCAATAACTGTTAACTATTGACTATTAACTCTTGACTCATTTTAGTATCCGTTTTTGTCGTTAAAGTCGTCCATCAGCATTCCTTTTGTTCTTTCAAGGATGTTTACAAAGAAACTTGAGCTTCCGAAGTTCATTTTGCTCGAAATAACATTTTCCTTTTTAGCAGCTGTTTTATACATGTTGTTTGTACTTTTTTCGTTGTACAGATTTTCTCTGTAATCAAGTGCCTGAAAGCCAGCCAATACCAAACCAACTGAAGTGGCATACATGGGGCTTTTTACTGCATCAACTCTGCCTTTTCCAAGGTGTTCGTTTGGATAACCAATCCTTGCATCCATTCCGGTCATGTATTCAAAAAGTTGTTTCAGACTTTGCATCTGAGAACCACCACCTGTTAATACAATTCCACCAGCTAACCTTCCGTCTAATCCGGATTGAATGATTTCTGAATGAACCAGTTCAATAATCTCTTCCATTCTTGCCTCGATGATGTGTGCAAGGTTTTTAATGGAGATTTCTTTCGGGATCCTGTTTCTTAAACCGGGAATAGAAATGATTTCGTTGGTATTTGCCTCACCTGCAATAGCGCGGCCAAACTTAACTTTTAACTGTTCTGCCTGATTGTGCATTACCATGCATCCCTGCTTAATGTCGTTGGTAATAATATTTCCACCAAAAGGTATTACAGCAGTATGGCGGATAATGCCGTCATAGAAAATGGCAACATCTGTTGTACCACCTCCAATGTCTACTAAAACCACACCTGCTTCTTTCTCATCTTCTTCTAAAACCGAAAGACATGATGCCAATGGCTCTAAAACAAGTTCTACAACTTCTAAACCTGCTTTACGAACACATTTGTTGATGTTGGCTATAGCGCTTGTATGAGCTGTGATAACATGAAAATCAGCTTCCATTCTTGCACCAGCCATACCCACAGGATCCTTTACACCAGCTTCATAATCAACTGTGTAATCTTGTGGCATTACGTGAATTATTTCATTCCCTGGTGGAATGACAATTTTGAACATGTCTTCAGATAATCTTCTGATATCTTCAACATTGATTTCGTTTTGAGGATTGCTCCTCATGATCACGCCGTGGTGTTGTGCACTGCGGATATGTTGTCCTGCAATACCTACGTTTACTTCGGTAATGTCGATACCAGCCTGTTCTTCAGCTTCAAAAATGGCTTTTTGAATTGCCTCTACAGTGCGGTCGATATTGGTGACAACTCCACGTGTTACACCTTCTGAAACAGCTTTTCCCATGCCGAGAATTTCAAGCTTTCCAAACTCATTTTTGCGGCCTGCTATTGCGCAGATCTTGGTAGTACCAATGTCCAGTCCGACAACAATTTTATCTTTATCCATCTTCTTTAGGGTTTTATTTTCTTTTACTTCCTGCTTATTAAAAATTCTGTCAATAATATTTCTAGATCTCATTTCCGGTCTCAATACCCAATACTAAGTACTCAGTACTATTCACATACTATCTGGTTTTCATAATTTAGATTCACTCTTTTATAAGCATTCCAGCCTTTTGCCGGAAGGATCCTTTCATAGAAAACTTTAAGTTTTTTAAACTTTGCTTCCATAAATTTATCAGGATAACCAAATTCAATTACCTGTGAACCAACCTGCTGATACATGTTTATCCGACCGAGATTGTCTACACTAATCTGGTGGATCTGAGAATTAAGGAACTTATCATTTTCAACCTTTTTAATGAATTCCAGGTAGTTTTTGTTTGTTGAATCTTTCTTGAAACCCATGCTTAACAACTTGTTCATGTACGGCCCGTCAGCAATTAATACACGTGCTGTGAATTTGTCAGAAATCGGGAAAATGCTGCCTTTGGCGTCTACATAGAAATCTTTTCCATATGACCTGGCAATCCGGAAAATAGGTTTCCTCTGGACCACTTTGGCATATAAATTTCCTTTTACATCTCTGTAAACCTGAACATCTTCTACAAAAAGGTTTTCTTTAATTCTTTTCTCCAGTTCTTTAAAGCTCAGCTTTTTGAAGGCTTCTTCTTCTAAAACTTCTGTCCCTTTTATCGTCATCAAAGCCATTACATCTTTCTCGTCAATAAAATAGTTGTCGTAAGCCTGTTTCACATACACATCTGCTTTTACTACACGCATATCGTCCTGTTTGCTGTTTGCAAAGCCATACAATCCCAATAAAACTGCTATGGCAATTCCTATTTGGATGAGGGTCTTTATGTTGGTATTTAGTATCAATTCGTATTGCGTATTTCGTATTGTGTATTGCGATTCATATGGTAAACTGTCAACTGTTAACCGTCAACTTCTTTTGTAATAGTTCTTTTATTGGTTCTACAAATCGGTCTATGTCGCCTGCTCCGGCTGTTATTAATATTTCTGTTTCTATATCTGAAAGAATATTGAGGAGATTGGCTTTTGTGCAAAGCCTTTTTGCCGGTGATTTTACTGATTCTAATATCAATTCTGAGGTAACACCTGGTATGGGTGCTTCCCGTGCAGGATAAATTTCTAGTAAAAAAACTTCATCAGCAATGGAAAGGCTTGTTCCAAATTCTTTGGCAAAGTCTTTGGTCCTGCTGAACAGATGTGGCTGGAAAATAACTGTTACTTTTTTGTTAGGGTAAAGAGCCTTAGCAGATTTTAACAGTGCTTCAAGTTCTGACGGGTGATGGGCATAATCGTCTATGAAAACTATCTTCTCAGATTTTACAATGTATTCAAAACGTCTTTTTACACCGGCAAAAGTTTTGATCCCTTTTGTAATTTCTTCTGGTTTCACATGCTGATGCAATGCCACTGTGATAGCTGCAACCGCGTTTTCAACATTATGAAATCCAGGTACTTTTAATTCCAGGTTTAAAATAGTGGCTGTTGGTGAAACATAGTCGAAAATGAAAAGTCCGTTTTCTATCCTGATATTTTCTGCCCTGCATTTGCTTTCAGGAGTACCATAATCCAAGAGCTTCACGCCTGGTTTAGGTTTAATGTTCAGACCGGATTTACAAATCAAAGTCCCTCCTTTTTTAATTTTTCCAACAAACTGTTTGAAAGCATCGATAACTGCTGCATGGTTCTCATAAATGTCAAGATGGTCTGCATCTGTACTTGTTATGATGGCAATATCAGGATCTAGCGTCAGGAATGATCTGTCATATTCATCTGCTTCTACTACGATGGCACCGTCATTGCTTCCAATAATGATGTTGCTTTTAAAATTTGCACTGATCCCTCCTAAAAAGGCGCTGTTTTTTCTTCCTGCGGAATGTAGCAAATGCGCCACCATCGTGGAAGTGGTTGTTTTTCCGTGTGTTCCCGCAATAGCAATTGTATATCTGCCTTTTGAAAGGACTCCCAATACCTGGGAACGCTTGACAACATTGAAACCATTATGACGGAAATAATTCAGTTCCCACATATTATCCGGTATGGCTGGAGTGTAAACTATTAGGGTATCGTCTTTTACCTTGAAAGGAGCGGGCACCATTTTCACATTGTCGTCATAGTGAACAGCAATGCCTTCTTTTTCAAGAGATTTGGTTAAATCTGTTGAGGTTTTGTCGTATCCGGCTACCTCATAACCCATGCCTTTGAACCATCTGGCCAATGCACTCATGCCAATACCTCCAATTCCGATCAGAAATACGTGACTGAATTTCTCCTGGCCGGTAAATTCTTTCTTTTCTGTTTCCAGTTTATTATTGCTGGCTTTAACTTCAGTTTTCCTCGTCTTAATTGGTTCCGAAGCTTTTGCCACTTCAGTGTTGATCACTTCTGCCTTTGTAGGTTCTTCTAATACTACTGGTTTAATTTCCTGAGCCTTTAAAGGTTTTGCAAGATGAGATTTACCAGCTGATTTTAAAACCTGGACGGCAATATCATTGGCAGCATTAGGCCTGCCTAACTTACCAATGTTTGAAATTAACTTTGTTTTAAGATCTTCATCATTTAGAAGTTCCATTGCTTTAACCACCAGCTTTCCATAAGCTTCATGGTCCCGGACGATGATGGCAGCATTCTTGTCTACTAAAGCATGGGCATTTTTGGTTTGATGATCTTCTGCGACATTGGGAGAAGGAACCAGAATTATTGGTTTCTTTACCAGGCAAAGTTCAGAAATAGACAAGGCACCAGCTCTTGAAACTACAACATCAGCCATAGCGTAAGCCAGGTCCATTTGTTTGATGAATTCGTAAATACGAACAAGGTTTGTCTGATGGCGAAAATCTGTCTTTTTGGCGATTGGATAATAGGTTTTTCCTGTCTGCCAGATCAGTTGTATGCCTTTGTAGATCAGTTTGTCAAAGCCTTCGTCAATACTTTCATTGATAGTTCTTGCCCCCTGGCTTCCACCAATTACAAGGATTGTTTTTTTATTAGGATCTAGTTTGAAGAATTTTGCAGCTTCTTCTCTTTTTCCCTGAAGGTTTAAAATGTCTTTGCGTACCGGGTTGCCAGTGAAAATAATTTTATCGCCGGCAAAGTATTTATCCATGCCCTCGTAAGCAACACAAACTGAAGTTACCTCTTCAGCCAAAAATTTGTTTGTAACCCCTGCATATGAGTTTTGTTCCTGGATAATAGTAGGAATATTATTTTGCTGCGCAGCTTTTAAAGTGGGCCCGCTGGCATAACCGCCAACACCCACTACCACATCCGGATTAAATTCAGAAACTATCTTTTTAGCGGTATACATGCTGTGAAGAAGTTTGATAGGAAACAGGAGGTTTTTCAAAGACAAGCTTCTTTGAAAACCACTTATCCAGAGTCCTTTGATTTTATATCCTGCTTCCGGAACCTTCTCCATTTCCATTCTTCCTTGTGCACCTACAAAAAGGATATCAGCAGAAGGAACCATTTCTTTTAAAGAATTGGCAATGGCAATAGCAGGATATATGTGGCCACCAGTCCCGCCTCCGGAAATAATAACCTTCAAGGATTCTGTCCTTGAATTTGTTTCGTTTATGTTATTTGTCTCTTCTGACATATTTCTTATTGAGTAAGTCTCTTTTTATAATTTAACCTCCTCATGCTACTGTTTCTGTTCTTTCCCCTCTGCTTACGCTCAAAATTATTCCAATGGAAATTCCTGTAAACAACAAAGATGTACCTCCCATGCTCAATAAAGGCAAAGGCAATCCGGTAATGGGGCCTAAACCAACTGCAACCCCCATATTTATCAATGCCTGAATAACAATAAGAAAACAGAGCCCTGCAGAAAGCAGCCCCCCAAATGCTCCCTGGCTATTGGCAACTGTGATCATTCCCCGATAGAGCAACATCAGGTAAAGGGCCAGTACCCCAACACCTCCAATTAGTCCATATTCCTCAATGATGATGGCGAAAATGAAATCTGAATAGGGGTGTGGGAGGAAGTTTCGCTGGGTGCTATTGCCAGGTCCTTTTCCAGTTATTCCTCCTGTTGATATTGCGATATAAGATTGTTCTAACTGGAAAGGTACTTCCTGTGGATCTAGGAAGGATTTTATACGATTGGTAAATGTGCCAAGTCTTTGTCCGAAGGCAAGTGCGAGGCTGATTGCAAGTATTCCTATCAACATTAACATGGCTAAATATTTCAGAGGGACACGGCCTATGTACATCAAAAGCAAACACGTCGCAAACATCATCATAGCGGTAGACATGTTACTTAATGCAATCAAACCGCAGATAGCACCACACCACAAAAGCATTGGAATCAAAGCATTTTTTATGTCGTCAATATCAGATTGATGCTTGGCAAGCATGGCCGCCAGGTTGGCAATAAGGGCAAATTTTGCCAAGTCAGATGGCTGGAAAGTCTGGTTAATGATTGGGATGGTCAACCATCTTGATGCGTCATTTATTTTGGATCCGAAGAAAAAAGAAAACAAGAGGAACGGAACAGAAACCAAAAGGGCAAACCGGGAAATTTTTGAATAATAACGATAGTCTACCAGGTGCGCTAACCACATGACAAACAAGGAAATACCAACAAAAATTAATTGTTTGATGAGGAAATATTCGGTATTGCCATGATGCTTTTTAAAGGCCAATGTTCCTGCTGCACTGTAAACTGTAAGCACAGATAAAATTGCCAAAGTGAACACAACGAACCATATAACAGGATCGCCTTTGAAATACTTTTCAAATTGCTGTTTCAGATTGCTATTTGCTGTTGCCTGCATTATATAAAGCTTAAAGCTTTTAAGTTTTCCACCTGTTGTTTGAACTGTCTTCCCCGGTCCTCATAATTTTTAAACAAGTCAAAGCTTGCACATGCCGGGGATAACAAAATGGTATCTCCTGACTTTGCTGATTTGAATGCAAGTGCTACTGCC
>JANYCH010000065.1 GCA_025360395.1 Cytophagales bacterium
TTTAAGTAACTGGTAGATTTTGGCCTGATCTGCTGGCAAATCATTTATTCTTGGCTCAGGAGTTTTTATAAACTTCTCACCTTCGGTATTCCAATTCAGCATTTCTGCAAAACCGGTTATACCTGTATAAATACCTGCTACATTTTTTCTTATGAGTTCATTGCAGCCTTCCGAATATTTGCATGAAAGATTTCCAGGTACGGCAAAAACATCGGTATTGTATGAATTTGCAAGTTCTGCCGTGATCAAAGCCCCGCCACCAACAGCCGCCTCAACTACGATAACTGCATCTACCATTCCTGCTACAATCCTGTTACGGGCTGGAAAATGCTTTTGTTCAGGGTCAGTATTAAAAGAATATTCACTAACAAGTGCCCCAGTTTCATAAATAGGTTCAGCATATTTCTTATGAGCTGAAGGATAAATCTTTCCCAGGCCGCCTCCAAGTACCCCAATGGTAGGCAAGCCACATGCTAAAGCTGCCTTGTGTGCATAAATATCAATACCATACGCAAAACCACTGACTATTACAGGCTTAAATTCAGCCAGTTCATGAATAATTTTTTCAGTTACAGATTTGCCGTATTCTGTTGCCTGCCTGGTCCCAACAATTGCAACTGATTTGCCATAATTGCCTTTTAGGTTTCCTTTCCAGTAAAGGAAAAGAGGGGCGTCAGGAATTTGCTTTAACCTTTCCGGATATTCCGGGTCGTTTACACCAATGATAGAAATATTATTTTTTTGGGCTTCTGTCAGCATTTTCTCAGCGTTGTCAAGAGTAGCCTTCTTTTGTATTTCCAGAGAAAGCACTTCTCCTATTCCCGGAACTCTTAATAGCTTGCCCCGTGGTGTATCAAAAACAGCTTTGGCATTGCCAAAGTGGGCAATAAGTTGCCTGGAAAGAATGCTGCCTATGCCAGGGACTAAACTTAAGGCTATGAGGAAAGGAAGATCTTTGTTTTCCATATAAAAAACCAAAAATAAACCTTAACCCCAGATTTTGATACTCATCCAATAAAGAATCTGGTAATTTAATAAAATCCTAAAAAAAAGGAACCAAACATTACCCAAAACAATGCAAACCACTGTCACAAGAGGCCAGGTTATAGATTCAGATAAACTTGCAAACTAATATTTTATTAATAAAACAAACACTTTTGTAGAATGTTAAAGTATTAATTTGCTGCCCTTTCTAAAGTTAGTTCAGATGCCTAAATATTTCATTATATTTTTATTCGTCAATCTTTTAACATACTCTACAAAAAATTGTTTCGCCCAATTTCATGGAAAAAGTGTAAAGAAAATTGAAGTTGAACGCTTATTGATACTCAATACGATCGGCAGTTATACTTCAGTTGGAGATGATCATATCCCTGTCAAGAATCCATTGAAATGCAAACAGGTGACAGCCATTGTAAATAATTGCATGGACAGTGTTATGAACATTAAGCTGACGACAACCAGGTTTCCTTTTCAAATAGAAATAGACAGTGTTATAGGAAGAGAAATAAAAATTCTTGAAAAAAACACTCGGGGGAACAAAACTGTAAGAGGAGGAAAGGTACCTTCAATTGTCCTGAAAATTATGGAAAAAACAAATAGTGATTATGCTGTTGCTGTTACGTATGAAATATGGAACCTGTCTAAAAAAAATCTTAACAGGGTAAAAGGCCAAAAAGATACTTATATGAATATAGCTGGAGCTATTGTGTTGGGAGCAGTTGTACCAGGTGCAAAAAAAATCAATACACCCAAATATCATTATGAAAAGTCTTACATAGTAATGATAGTAATGGAACGAAAAAGCAACACTGTCCGGGCTTATTGTTACAAGAAATTAAAACGGAACGCTAAAGACATTTCGAAGAAGACAGGAGAGCTTTACAGAACATGTTTTTCAAATTCCATTGCCAGTACGTCAATAGAATAATCATGAGATATTTTTCCCTCGCCTGTAGTTTGACCCCTATCGACTCCTCATTGTCCCTATTTATAATACTTCGTCTTTTTACTGACTTAGCCCTGATTTAAACTTTAGCTATCTACCAATAATTTAAACCAGCCAATTCTTTTAACTCAAAAACTAGTCGTATCTTGTAATTTGTACATTGTACACTAAACCTGGATTATTTTATGGAAGCAAGGTTAACACTTAATGTGAGTTTAAGTGATTTTGAAAAATTATCTGGCCTTACCGCAATGCCCTCTGAGGCAAAGAAATTTATATCAGAACCCAAATACAATATAACTCCATCTAATTTCCTTCCTGTAACAACTAACACAAAAAGCAAAGAACTAAGTCTTTTTAAATGGGGCCTGATACCAGGCTGGACCACTTCCTCTAAAACAACCAAGGGCCTTACTAGTATTTCAGTAGAAACATTTCGTAATAAACCAGTCCTGCAAAGTGCTTTATCTGGAAAAAGATGCCTTATATGGTGCAGTGGTTTCTTTTTATGGAAAGAAAGTGCCGCCGGAAAGATCCCTTTTTATATCACACTTAAATCTGGCAAGAGTTTTACTATAGCAGGTTTTTGGGAAAGCTGGGAAGATGAAACAAGTAATACCTGTTGTTTGATAACGCATGACGCAAAAACTTTTCTGCCTTTTTTCAAATCAGAAATGCCCGTAGTGTTGCTTGAAGAGAAAAGGTCTTTGTGGCTCAACGATTCATCGGATGCTTTGGAATTGTTAAGTTCCACTTCTTCATTAATTGAGAGCAGTTATGAATATTACCCAGTGAACAGAAAGATTATAAAAAGTTATGAAAACGATCCGAAATTCATTCAAAAAATACCTTATCTGGTTGCTGAACAAACAAATATGTTCAGTTGATAATTATCCAGCAGAAGCAAAATATTCTCCCGCTTTCTCTATAAATTCAATTTCAAATTCTGTTATTTCATAAAACGAAGCAACTTCAAAAACTGCTTTTATCTCATTATTAAACTGGAAAGGAACGATGAGTACATTAGCAGGTTTTAATTCGCCTGAAGCTGAATTAATTTTCCAGTAAGAATCAGGTACTTCTTTTAACAAGATAGGTTTACAATCAAGAAAAGCCTGACCCACCACGCCTTCTCCCGGATTGATAGTTTCATTTTTATTTCTTTTACTATCAAATGCATATAAAACACTTGTTTCCAGATAATAAGAATTATTCTCAACATCCTGCTTCTTAATATAAAGAGCCGATTGCCAGCCATTTAAATGTTTCGTTAGGAATGTCACGCTTTGATTGGACATTTCTGTGAAGTTATTTTTGTTGTTTCTGATAATTTCGGAGAATTTGGTCAACCCTTCATTTGCCCAAATCCTTTTTTGATCGCTAAGCTTTACTTCTTTCATCTGCAGCTGCATCTGGATCAGTTCTCCGGCAATGGTATGCTGATTTATTGCCAGATTTTTTTCATTCAAGCCAGGCCATGTATTTTCGTAATTCCCAGACGCTACTTGCTTTACAAATTCGGCAGTCTGTCTCATATTTTCAATGGAAAAATTAAGGATTTGTGGTTCAGTTAATCCTTCAAGACTTAATCCGGGATCAAACTGATATTTTCTGTTATTTCGCTCCAAATTCAAAAGAAGCCGCTTTTTCTTATTATTTTCAATATGCACAGTTGCCAATGCCAATGTAAAAGTTGGGATTGAAAAGACTACGAGAATTATCTTTAACCATAAATTTTGTGACATTGCCTTAGCAACTTTTTCGTCGGCTGTCACAATAAGCCCATCTTCAAAAGCCTCAAGTTTTTTTGTATGTTCGTCCCAGGCTTTCCAGGCAAAATAACCTTTGTCCTGGTTAAGCTTAGATAAGAAAGTATCAGATCTTCCTGCCCTCACATCTTCTGCCATATTTGTACAAAAGTCCAGATAGCTTTTCACCTGATATTGAACATTTGCAAGTTCTTTTGTATCATAATTTTGGGCATTTAATTCTGCATTTATGTGGCCAAAAATCTCATTGCTTGATTCCGATGCTTTGAGCATAGGTTGTAAAAGGCCTTCGTTTTTAGTGATAGCATAACCCCGTAAACCAAGGTCAATGCTATGGAGGACTTCTCTCAGGATCAATGAATTTGTCTGAAGTATATCCTGGGCCTGTGCTTTTAGTTTAAGGTTCCTCTTTATTTCTGAGTTATTTAACATTGTCATGATCAAACTTATGATCATGATGAACATCACCATTCCCAACAAAATGTAGAGGATATACTTCTTTATAAATGACATTATATGATTTAGAAATAGTATTTGGAATCTGGCCCCATGTTAAATAACAAGTCTATTACAGAAAGGTTTGGTATAAAGGACGAACCGAACACTTGCCTGTATGGTATACTCGTCATGGTATCCAAATGTTTTCGTATATCTATTATTTCTTTATCCTCCAATTCAGCAACAACAGGCGTCTGATTAATCTGAACCTCGATTTTTAAAAGTTTTATTATGAAGGTTAATAACTCTAAGTTAAAATTAAAAAGTAAGAGGTTCTTCTTGTTATAAATACCCTGAAAATAAGGGTAATAATATTCAAAGAAAGGGGCATGCTTATATCCGCTCTCTATTGCTTTAAGGTGGTTTTTGACCCAGTTCTGGTCATAATCAATCTTAACTTCTGTTATTTTCCGATGGTCGTGTTTTACCGGGATTACCAGGTCTAAAACTCCATTGGCAGTCAAAATTGTTGTTCTGTTCCTGAGTGTTTGCTTTTGATAATTTTCTTTACTTAGTAAGCAAAAAGAAGTAGATTTTTTTAAAATGCTGAAAGTAGGGACCAAAGGCAAATAATGTAGCTGAAGCAAAGGCCCCACACTTTCATTATTCATTATATAAAACGTTTAAAAGAGTTTGCCCCACAGCCTTTAATGTTTTTTTATCGATGTTTTGGATATTATCATTGTGTGTATGCCAGGTCGGGCTGAAATAAGAACCGTCAGAAGGTTCCCATTCAATAATATCGACCATAGGAATTTTAGCATCCCGGTTTACATAATAATGGTCGTCTATTATTTCATCTGTAATCTGGGCAACAAATTGAGAGCCGTAGCCGGCAGCAGAGGCAGTTTGCCAGATTTTCTTTTGTACTTCCGGGGCAAAATAGGCCGAGGTTCCATCCATGGCAAACCTGGCACTTTTCCCACCTACCATATCCAGTAATATGCCGAAATAAGCGTTGTAATTAACAGTATGTTTATTTTTTGACCAGTATTGAGAACCAAAACACCAACTGTCCTTCATCTCAGGAAATCCGGAATTCTCTGGTTGACCGTAATCTTCTCCATCAAAAAGAATAAAATCTACCCCGGTTTTAAAAGACGTATCTGCATTTAATAACCTGGCTAATTCTAATATAACCCCTACCCCACTGGCACCGTCATTTGCACCATCAATTGGGGAATTTATATTGGATTTGTCATTATCAGCAAATGGCCTTGCATCCCAATGAGAAGCTATTATGATCCTTTTCGAAGCTTTGGGGTTTACTGAAGCAATTATATTTCTCAGTTTTAACATTTTACCATCAAAAGCTTTTGACTCAAACTTCTGATCGACAACATTTTTAGAATATCCTTTAAAAGTAGAAAACAGATAATCGCCGCATATAATATGAGATTTTGTATTGGGAACCCTTGGTCCAAATGCTGTTTGCCTGGCTATAAAATAAAAAGCAGTATCAGCATTAAAATCAGGAACCTCCCTTGCTTTTGCAAGTAATCTTTCGCCACCACCCGCGACTTGTACTCGCCACCACTGCTCCACGTTTCCAAGCGCATCCCACTGATTCTTGTAAAGCCACTTCGTGGGAACCGGCTTCAACCCCTCCGGTTTTTCGACTAATTCCCACGTCCCGTTCTCCAACAAGGACCGCATCTCCTCGTCCATCGACTCTTGCTATAGCTCACTTTCTTCTCCCCCCACGGCTTCTTGATACGTTGCTGCTCGGATGCTC
>JANYCH010000085.1 GCA_025360395.1 Cytophagales bacterium
GATAATTAATCCCAAACTGGTTTTTTTTGTCAAATCAGAAATCTGGCCGAATTTTATCAATGAACTGAAATCCAAACATATCCCCATGTTCTTGTTGTCAGCAAGATTTTATGAAAAGCAAACCATTTTCAAAAAGAGAGGGAGTCTTTTCAAAGATCAGTTAAGGAAATTTGATCTGATTTTTGTTCAGAATAAAGCTTCTCAAATATTATTGAAAAAGCACAAAACCGATAGCATTTATTCAGGGGATACAAGATACGATCAGGTTGCACAATTGTTGGATAACAGAAAAAAATATCCACTGATTGAAAAATTCATTGAAAATATGCCGGTATTTATTGCCGGAAGCTGTTGGCCTGAGGACCTTACTGCTTTAAAAGAGTTTATAAAGGAAACTAAGGTGAAAATCATACTAGCACCTCATGATGTAAGTGAGAAAATGATTTTACAGATCAGCGCAGAGCTAGATAAACCTTCAATCCTTTATTCTGAAATCTCTAATGAAATAAACCTGCAAGGAAAACAGGTACTTATTATTGATTGCATTGGAATGTTAGCAAGCTTATATGCTTATTGTACAGTTGCTTATGTTGGTGGGGCATTCAAGCAAGGTTTGCACAACATTCTGGAACCTGCGGTATATGGAATTCCTGTAGTTTTTGGCCCTGAGATAGAAGAATTTGCCGAAGCGGGAGAAATGATAAAAGGCGGAGGGGGCTTTTCTTATAAAAACAAGGAAGAGATGTATGAAGGCCTTAATAATCTTTTTAATAATGAAAGATTGCTGAATGAAGCTGGGGAGGCAAATAAAATATTTACGGTTTCAAAAAAAGGTGCAACAGAAATCGTAATGAGGAATGTAAAAACGGTGGCTTCTAATTTACTCTGTTTTAATAAAATTGAGAGTTAAGACAATATTTCTCTGATCTTATCTATTGTAATAAGTTTTTTCTTTTTTAAGGCTTCAAAACGAATAAAGTCCGCCAAACGTTCAAAATCGAGTTTTACCACATCAGGAAGGTTGTCCTTTGAGCCCTGATTGGCATCGCCCATCCGTTTGATGTATTCATCCTTCATCTGATAAACAAAAGTTTGCTCATCGTACTGATTTTCAGTTGTTAAGGAAGAAGGTTTGAGAAGCATTTAGGTCAGGATTTTCTAATACTAATTTACGGTATAACAGGGTAGAATATTGTGCGGTTTATCAAGAAATAGTACACGCAATTTTTTTATTATACTCCTGTTTGTGCCCCAAACATAAAGAATTTAAGGGGAATTAAGGCTAAATGAAAGCGATTATTACATTGTTCCCGAAATATTTTTTATTTCACACAATTCAATAATTATTTACAAATTGTAGTTATTACGTTTATGCTTGATAGGAAGCAGTATTACATGGCTTATTTGAGGGAAACCAGTTTAATGGTTCCTACCTTATCGTTGACAGTGAGTTTGAGGATATAAGTTCCTGCAGAAAGCCTGTGTTGCGTAGGGTTAAAATTATATTCATAATCGCCCTGAGGTTTTGTTCCTGATTCCAGGTCCAGCATGTGTGTGCCGTTTATATCGTAAACCTGCAATTTTGTACTACCTCCATTAAGCAATGAATACTTTATTTTGCAGTCACCTATAAATGGATTTGGCTGGACGTTGAAATTATAACCTAAAGTAAATTCTTTCAGACCGGTAATAAACACAGGAACCGGCGTAGAAAAATTGCTGGCACATGGATACTTAACCAGAACAGAATATTTGCCTTCAACCTGAGGTATAAAATCAGGTTTATTAGCTCCGGGAATTGCTACATCATCAAGGAACCATTGATTGCCTGATAGTGCCGAGGATACAAGGGTCCCCTTGTTTATAGTAACTTCAGGAATACCTTTGGAAAGCCCTCCATCCAAATCTATTGGTAGCGGATTTAGATAGTTTGCCTGTTTGGTAATGTCTTCTGCTTTTGAATTTTTGCAGTAAGTCTGTATTGCCCCATCTTTAAACCAAACCGGGCTCACGGTTTGGCAAGGGTCGGTTATTGGAATTTGAATGGAGCCAATTTTAGATTTTTGATCTGCAACAATTTTTCCACTTGCTGGGCTTTCCACATCTGCCCTTACATTCATCACCAATAAATTGCCTGCACCTGTTCCCATTGAAGCATAGGCGGGGTGGTTTGCCTTATCAAACTCTCCGGTAATAAATCGGGCATTTTTTATATCCAGACCTGCCGATTTTAAATCGACTAAGAAGTTGGAGCCTCCCAAAACAAATGGTTTGCTATTTGAATTTTGAATATATAAATCCAGCAGGAGGTAAGAATCTTTCACTGTCCTGTCCATTACAAGGTTATAAGAAGATTGGGCAAAAGATAAAATGCCTTTAAATAGAAGAACTGAAGCAATTATTACTTTTCTCATTATGGTAAAGTAGAGTAATAAAGTTTAGAATTATGATCTGTACTTAACTGGAAATCTTTCGCATTTATGCTTCCATCCAGGTTAATATCAGTTCGCCTGTAATGATTATTTCCTGTAACAAACCGTATTTCATCAAAACCTACACCGCCAACATCCATTACATCGGTTTGATTTTTAAATGTTTTGTAAGAGTCAGAGGCGTAAAGCATCCATTTTCCACTGGCAATATCAAATTTCGCTCCTCCTCCGAATACACCATTTGTGTAATCATGGTTATAAATGCCTTTGGTTGAAATGGCTGTCAGTTTAATATTATCAGAAGAAGCTGGAAGATGGTTTCTGTGATCTGCAATTACATAATAACTGTTGCCTGGTAAGGCTTTTGAAAAAGTAACATAATCTTTGGTACCAGTTGCATAATCTTTTATTGACCCGTCTTTCAACACCCAGGAATAAGCTGTATCAATGTATGCTCCTGAACTTTGCAAAACAAAAGCTATCCTGTCCACTGCATCAACAGGAATATTATAGCCGGGTAGCATTCCGATAGAAGGTAGCAGCGAATCCGTAAGTGCACCATTTGCAAATAATTTGGTATCCATGTCCACACCGTTAAACGGTCCTTCCAGCAAAACCCTGAAATTTCCTTTCACATTATTAGTGGATCCGATAGCATAAAAACTCTGTGAAGGTTTGAACTCACTAAGTACCGAGCCAGTCTGAGATGAAATGTTCCCTATTGAAACGTATTTGCCGGTAGGGCTAGCAGACTGGGCCACAACCAGGTTTTGTAAAGGGGTAGAAGCAACTTCTGCCGGTGAATAGTATAACCTGATATTGTTAACCGGATAACCGGGAATATTCGAATTGACCGCCCAAAAGCGGTTATAAATGGTGGAAACCCCATTTCCAGCCTGTGGGGTAGAGATATTTGTTCCAATCACAAAAGTTGGATTTCCTGCAACCGGATTAGAAATTCCTACCAATGTTGCCGGCCTGTATTCATTTATTGTATTTCCTATAGGATAGAATAAAGAGTCTATACCATTTATTTTCTTTCTGTAAAGTGACCCAATCACAAAAGAATTTATTCCAGGTGTTGATTGTACAAGGCTTCCAGTGCTATCAATCCCAAATACATTCGGAGAAGTAACCGCTATATGCCCCTTTTGTAAATCAAGTTTAAACCTGACGAAGGCCGAGCCTGAAATAGTTTTTATACCTGCCCCCATTACATAAAGGTTAGCCAGCAGACTTGAAGAACTTAAAATGGTCTGATTTGCACCTTTGAGAGAAAGTACACCCGAATTTTGACCAAATAGGGATCCGTCAGTAAAATTATTATAGACTATAAGTGAATCAGTACCAAAAGTAATGATCCTGCTGGTTGGTTTATTGCTGATAAAGCAATCACCTTCAACAGTTATAGTGCCGGCATTATAAATGCTGGAGTCGTTGTTTATTAGAGATGATTTGATGGATAGCTGGGTGTTATTAGTTATGGTTACCTGACTTCCATTATTATAAAATTGTGCAGAACAAACCCCTGTTGTAAGGAGAAATTTAATGATTAAAAATATTATACTGTTTATATACAGTTTCATAGGTTGCACAGACTAAGTACAAATATAGAATCTTTCACTTAATAGAATTTGCTTATTTACTTGTAAATAATACATACCACCATATAATTAACGGTAAAAGTATGGTCTTGACAATTTTACAGTCTTTTACAATACGCATATTGCCTGCCTGAGGTTCGTATTTTTCATTGAAGAAAAACAGGTAAATCAGGAAAAAAACTAATTTTGCATAATCTAAATACAATAAGGTGCTAAAAAGACCATTCTTTATCGTTCTTGCTTTCTTACTTTTTAACTTAACAGGATCAGCTCAAAATAGGAAGAAGGTAGAATATTCCGGATTTTTTGACTCCTATTATTACAGGGGCCCATTAAATATTACAGTTGGTGCCGGTACGGCAGGTTATATTGGAGATTTGGGATTTATGCCAGGTGTAGTGCTTTCGCCAGCATTTAATGTAGGAGCAAGTTATAAAGTTTGGCCTAAAACCTATTTTGGAATTGACTTCAATTATTTAACCCTGGGAGGAACAAAAAACGATACAAGCGGAAGCATTTCATTTACTAACACAATGTATGAACTAGTAGCTTACGGCCGATTTGATTTGATTGAAAAAAGAATTCTTTTCAAAAATGACTTATCTAAAAGACCACCGCGTGTGAGGCCTTATATCACAATTGGGGTGGGTGGTGCCTACATTAACCCATTGGTTACAGTTACTGACTCAAATTTCTTTAAAAATTATACTGCTTCTACTTCCAGCAACATAGCTTTTGTGCTTCCAGCATCTTTTGGTTTTGCATTTTACATAAGCAAACGTTTTTCTATTCTTACAGATTTCGGGTACCGTTACACTTTTACAGATGGTCTGGAAGGGATAAGTAAATTAGGTACTGCTAATAAAGATTCTTATTTAACCGCTACATTGAAACTTCAATACTCTATACATCCATTTAAACGCAAAAGGGCCAAATATGTACCTCCTGCAGAAGGATCAGGTACAAGTGGGCCGGGTGGAGGTGGAAATAATGCGGCTCCGGTTAAAAAGGACAGTACACTTAATGAGCCAATATTGCCACCGGGAGCTCCTGCGCCAGCAAAAGATTCAACAGTAACCCCTGGAAGCGGAACTGGCGATGGTCAAATAGCACCACCCGCAGAAGAGAAACCTAAAGAGCTTACTGACGAAGAAAAGAGAAAGTTACAGGAAGAAAAAGAACAACAGGAATGGGAAAACAGCCAAAAGCCAAAACCAACCCAACCTGCTGAAAAGAAAAAGAAACCAGCGCCTAAACCAAAACCTGAAGAAACCGGAGGTTGGTAGAAACATGCTGAAGGATTTTCTTAATCTAATTTATCCTGAAACATGTGTGTGTTGCAATGAAGTGCTTCCTTCTGGCAGGAAGCACTTTTGCATGGCCTGCACCCATTTGCTGCCCCTGATAGAAACAGACAACCTGGATACATACAAAAAACTAGCCGGTCGGATAAAAATCATTTCGGCTTATTCCTTTCTTAAATTTAACAAATCTGGCATGGCCCAGAAAATACTGCATGAAATCAAGTACAACCATAATCCTGAATTGGGTTTTCATGTTGGCCAGCAATTTGGAGATTACCTTGGCAAAGCAAACATTATCCTTCCCAAAGACGGATTTATACCTGTGCCTTTGCATCCCAAAAGGCAAAGTGAAAGAGGCTATAATCAGGCTGAAGTAATTGCAGAAGGATTGGCTGAAAATACAGGTTCTAAAGTTCATAAAAGCTTTTTAATCAGAACTAAACAAAGTTTAACTCAAACCAAAAAGGGCCGTGCTGCGAGATTAGATAATATGCTGGAATGCTTTTCATTATCAACCTCAATGAATTTGAAAGATATGCATTTTGGCTTAGTTGACGATGTAATTACAACCGGAGCAACATTAGAAGCTTGTTGTATCTGCCTTGAAAAAGCAGGAGTTGGCCAAATTTCGATTTTTAGCATTGCGAATGCCTGAAAAATTGTTACACAAGTATAAATTGTCAATTTATTTTACAACTTACTAAATCAAGAAGATCCTCGCTTTATTTGTTCCATTCGCAATCTAAAGCCGGTTCATAAAGTAGTGCCACAAAACTATTCCCACGCTTATCGTAATATTAAAAGAGTGCTTGGTCCCGAACTGGGGAATTTCTATTGAACCATCACAATTTTTTAAAATTTCTTCCTCCACACCAAACACTTCATTTCCGAATACTAAAGCAATTTTCTGGGTTTTATCGAAAGTAACTTTATCAAGCATTAAGCTGTCTTTTACCTGCTCAATTGCAAATATCTTGTAGCCGGCAGATCTTAAATTTGTCAGAACATTCAGCGTTGTTTCGGAATAATGCCATTCAAGCGATTCTGTTGCTCCTAGTGCAGTTTTGGTTATTTCCCTATGTGGAGGCTTAGCTGTAATTCCGCAAAGCATTATTTTTTCTATTAAAAAAGCATCGGCTGTCCTGAAGATGGAGCCTACATTGTGCATGCTCCTGACATTGTCTAAAACAATTGTAACAGGCAGTTTATCAGCTCCTTTGAAATCCTGAACAGACAATCTGTTCAGTTCTCCCATACTGCGTTTTAATTGATCTTCCATAACGGGTTTTCTGTATTGCGAATCTTTACCTATTTTTGAACCTTTAGGTAAAGAGAAAGATTAAGTAATAATACACATACATCATTTAAATTAAAACCCTTATTTATTATGGCACACAAAGCAGTTGAGATCACAGATGCCAATTTTCAGGAAATCATTAAATCTGACAAACCTGTATTGGTTGACTTTTGGGCAGAGTGGTGTGGTCCTTGTAAAATGATTGGCCCTGTTGTTGAAGAACTTGCAGGTGAGTTTGAAGGTAAAGCAGTCATCGGCAAAGTAAATGTTGATGAAAATGCTGCCATTTCAGCCAAATATGGGATTAGAAGTATACCAACATTATTAATTTTTAAAAACGGAGAAATAGTTGACAAACAAGTTGGCGCAGTGCCTAAAGCTGTTTTGTTCAAGAAGTTAGAAGCACAACTTGTTTAGTTGTGAGTTGCGAGAAGAGTTGGGACAATCCAGTCAGTACTCACAACTCGAAACGCACAACTCACAACCCAAACTTTCTTCTCCACATAGATAAAATTACAAAACGGGAAATACCAAGTGTGTTTCCTGTTATTTTTTGCTCAAAAATCTGGTCCCAGTTCTTATAAAGCAATTTTGTATCTACAAAAGGTTCAAGGTTTTCTGTAACCAGTCCCTTCAATTCATTTTTATATTCCTTAAACCATTTTAATTCCGGTGTTACAAATCCTTTCTTGTCTTTGCGCAAGCGTATTGCATCAGGAATAACTCCCTTCATGCTTTCACGCAACAGATATTTGCTGGTTCCCTGATGTATTTTATAAGCTGAAGGTATGGAAAACATATATTCAGCTAGTTTATGGTCATCAGCAAATGGAACCCTTGATTCAACTGAATATCTCATGCTGTTCCGGTCAGCAGTCCGCATTAAGTACTTGAGAGGCGGACCAGAATATTCATTGTAAAGATGTTGGTTCAGGTTTGATGTAAGAAAAGCTTTTTCTAGATGAAAGCGATTTTGATTATTCTTGGTGAATTTTTGGTTCAGCAGCTGTAAATCGTATTTACTTTCTTTTAACAGTTTGAACTCCAGTCGTTCTGGCCATAAGTTTAAGGATTTTTTTAAAAGAAATCTGGTAAATTCTCTGGTAGAGCTTGCCCCAGAACTGTCAAGGTTCAAAAGTTCTTTAAAATTGAAGTTTTGCAGGTCGTTTAATCCTTTAACATAGAAATGCTGTCCATATCCGGAAAATAATTCATCTGCCCCCTGTCCGTCTAAAGTCACTTTTATTCCTGTATCATGCACCAATTTCATCACATTTGATTGTGATAATGTACTGCTCCCGAAAAAGGGTATATCCTGGGCATATATCAAGCTTTCATAATCTTCAAAAATCTGGGAAGGTTTAGTTTCAATAGTATGCCACTTTGCACCAGTTGCTTCAACCACTTTTTTGGCCCAAAAAGATTCATCAACAGACGATCCTGGAAAGACTGAGGTGAAGACATGAAAAGGATCGGTACCATTTCTTAAGTTATTGGCTGTGCAAACCAACGCCGAACTATCAATCCCTCCGCTCAGGCAAGCTCCTACAGGAACATCTGACCTAAGACGTAATTTTACTGCCTCATAAATCAGAAATGAAACCTGACCCACATACTCATTTTTCTTTTTTTCTGAAAAAGTCTCATTTTTAGAATTGTACGGAAGTGTATAATATTTCTGTTTTATTACCTTCCCATCTTTTAGAAATAAATTATAGGAAGGTTCCAGTTCCAGGATATTTTTGAAGAAACCTTCGGATTCTAATTCAGTTTGACCAATTACCAAGTAATCAAAGACTGCCTTTTCATTCAGTTTCTTGTCTATAAAAGGAAGAGAAACAAGAGCCTTTAATTCCGAAGCAAATGCAAAATATTCAGGTGAAATGAAATAATAAAATGGTTTTACACCAAATCGGTCGCGTGAACAAAAAAATGATTTTTCTGTTGCGTCGTAAATTGCAAAGGACCACATCCCATTAAATTTCAGGACGCAATCTTTCCCCCAAGCTATGTAGGCCTGAATAATAACTTCTGTATCGCTGTGCGAAAAAAAAATGTGGCCCAGGAAAAGAAGTTCAGCTTTTACCTCCTTGTAATTATATATTTCACCATTAAAAACTATCCAGTATCGTTTGGAAACGTCGCACATTGGCTGGTGACCTGCAGCACTGGTGTCCAGGATACTTAATCTTCTGTGGCCTAATGCAGTTGTTGGTTGGGAGTTGTGGGTTATGAGTTGTGGGGAAAATGGATACCTTGATTCATAGACATTTGCAGGTGTATCTTTGCCACCTGTACATTCTATTTCATCATTTGTAAAAAAAGTAAAACCTTCATCATCTGGTCCGCGATGACGGAGAATATTGGTCATATTTTGGAGCCAATTTTTCAGGTCAGGATTTCCTGTCCGTAAACTTAATATTCCGGCTATGCCACACATCTAAAAATAATATTCACTTAAAAGATTAATTCAATTCATCAGCCTTTTCAGCACGATAATATAATATAGAACTGTTTTCAGGAACTAATATTGTCTTTGCCATCCTGTTTATTTGCTGTGAGGTAACGTCTGCAATTTGGTCATACTCTTTATTGATATGGTCTGGATCGCCAAGATTTGCTCCAAAAGCCAGGTTCATGGCCCTGTTCAGCAATTCAATTTCAGAATAAGCCATAGAAGATTCTGCCTGGTTTTTAACCTTCATTACTTCATCATCTTCCACCCCATCTCTTTTGAATTCTTCAATTACTTCCCAAACTGCTTTCTCGGCTTCTTCAAGTTTCACGCCTTCGTTCAATCTGCCATTTATAATAAACAAACCGGGATCTGCAGAGCCGGTAACATGTGATCCAATCGAATTAAACAGAGTTCTTCCTTTTAATAGTTTATTATACAATCTTGAGGAAGTGCCCCTGCCGATAATATCACTTAATAAGTCCGTCGGGTGGTAATCACCACTCATCCTCTCGCACATATGGAAGGCCATGTACAAGGCATCTAATGGAACATCAGCTTTTACTTCCAGTCTTTTTTGGCTTTGCTGCTTCTTTTCCTGTGGAAGTTTTCTAATATATTCTTCGCCTTTCGGTATTGGGCCAAACCATTTTTCCGAAAGTGCTTTTACTTTTTCTAAAGTTACATTTCCCCCTACCACCATTATAGCATTATTTGGCCGGTAGAATTTATAAAAAAAGGCTTTCACATCATCCATGGTCGCCTCTTCTATATGGCTGATTTCTTTCCCGATAGTATTCCAGCGGTAAGGATGGGTTGAATATGCCAATGGATTAAGCTTTAACCAGACATCTCCATAAGGTTGGTTAAGGTATCGTTGTTTAAATTCCTCAATTACCACTTTTCGTTGTACCTCCAGTACCTTTTCATCGAATGACAAGGATAACATTCTGTCAGATTCTAACCAGAAACCAGTTTCAATACTTTGGGCTGGAAGCGTTAAATAATAGTTTGTAATATCAGGAGAAGTAAACGCATTATTTTCACCCCCTACTTGTTGCAAGGGCTCATCGTAAGAAGGGATATTTGCAGAACCGCCAAACATTAAATGTTCAAACAAATGAGCAAAACCCGTTTTTTGTTCGTTTTCATCTTTGGAGCCAACATTATACAATATATTAATCACGGCCATAGGCGTGTCATGGTCTTCATGCACAAACACTTTCAAGCCATTATCAAGTGTAAAGGATTCGTATTGGATCATAGGAACAAACTTAGCAAATTCTAATCCTGTAAGGTTAGATGAGAATAAGATAATAATTGTAATAAAATAATGATAAGTAAAATCCAGGTCCTGATTTACCTGAATAATTATTAGTGAGCATCTAAATACTAAGTACCAAATACTCAAGACTAAATAAGTGGGCTGTACTGGGTTCGAACCAGTGACCCCCGCCCTGTCAAGGCGATACTCTAAACCAGCTGAGCTAACAACCCTTAATAGAATGGCAATTTCTTGTTTTTATTTCAATTTTAAAACTACAGGTTACCAACTGGATTCCTGACAGATAAAACATTAACTTTGATTTATAACTAAATAGCATCCTGAATAGATTTTTGTATATAATTTCCATAATGCTATCGGCAGTTCTGGCCTGGGCTAATAGTCCTCATAAGGCCATTACTGCTAAAAAATCCTATGCATTTTTAGAAAATAAAGGTCAATGGGATAAAAATATTCTTTTTAAAGCCGATATTCCTCAGGGTCAGTTATTTATAACCAGACAAGGCATCAGTTACAAATTGATGAGTGATATTCCCTCATCACATCAGGATTCATTAGCAACTTCAAGTACTCATGGCAACCATCGCAGAAAAACCAAGGGACATTTGATCAACATTACTTTCAATGGATCACAATCACATTTTGATGTTGTGGCAATTAATGCTGACGACACAAAATATCATTTTATAAGAGGGAAAAGCAACTGGGTTAATAATGCCATGGCCTATAAGGAAGTTAAATTAACAAACCTTTACCCGGGAATTGATTTGAAATTGTCCTTTAAAAATGACTTACTGAAATATGATTTTATAGTAAGGCCTGGGGCAGATTTCTCAAAAATAGAGGTTGATTACAAAGGGGCAAATAAGATGTACCTGGAAGATAATTACCTGATAATTGAAACCTCACTAGGTAAAATCTATGAAAAGCCACCGTTTACCTATCAGGTACAACACAATAAAAAAGTTGAAATCGCTTCCAAATTTATACTGAATGGAAATAAGATCAGGTTTGAGGTTTCAAAACATTTCAATATAAAGCAGCCTTTAATTATTGATCCGGAGCTTATATTTTCTACTTATTCAGGATCTACTGCCGATAATTTTGGTAATACAGCCACCTATGACGAAGATGGAAATATGTATACTGGCGGAATTATTTTTAATAATGGCAGCCTTCCTTCTACTCCCGGTCCGTTAGATTCGCTACATGGTACACCTGAATATACCATGGATGCTTTTATAATGAAATATAGCCCTAACGGAAAGTCTCTTCTTCAGGCTGTGTACCTCGGAGGGTCAGGATGCGAGTACCCTATAAGCATGATCGTGAACAAAAACAAAGAATTGGTTATCCTCGGAACAACTGGTTCTTCAGACTTTCCTGTAACCAAAACAGCTTTTGATACTACTTTCAACGGTGGAAAGTGGTTCGATTCATTTTATAATTTCCAGGGAACTATATTTGAAGGTGCCTCACTTTCAGAAGTGTTTGAAAATGGTTCTGATATTTTCATTGCTAAATTAGACATTGCCACCTTTTTATTAACCAGTGGAACTTATGTTGGTGGGAGCGATAATGATGGGATCCAGATTTCACGTACTCCTTGTGTAAGAAATTACGGTGACCAGCTTCGGGGTGAAATCATGACAGACAGCGCAGATAATGTTTACATCGCTTCTCAAACCTATTCGAAATTTTTAAATGGAATCCCTATAACTAATTCCGGTCACTTGAATAAAGGAAACCAAGATGCCCTTGTCATGAAACTTGATCCAGATCTTACAACCGTTGTTTGGTCCAAAATGCTTGGTGGAACAGGATTTGATTCTGGCTTAGGCATCCGGGTTGATACTTCCAGGCAAGTATATGTTACAGGTGGAACCTCCAGCAGTGATTTTTTTGGTTCTGGTGCAAACGGCTATCAGAAAAATTTTGGTGGAGAAGTGGATGGGTACATAGCCCAGATTTCTTCAGATGGTAGTACAGTGCTCAACAGCACTTTTTTAGGAACCCCTCAATATGACCAAAGCTATTTTATCGACATAGATGTTGGTCATAACATATACGTTACAGGTCAATCAAAAGGAAGTTTCTCTGTAACTCCCAATACTTATTACAACCCCAACAGCGGTCAGTTTTTGCAGAAATACGATAGTACCCTGTCTAAATTGGTCTTTTCAACAGTATTTGGGTCCGGTTCGGGACGTCCAGACATTTCTCCTACTGCATTTTTAGTTAATAATTGTAATAAAATATTTATTTCAGGCTGGGGTGGTCGTACCAACAGAAGTAAAGAGCAGTTCAGATATACAGACGTTAATAACAGGCAAAAAATATACACTTATGACCATGGATATGCAAATTCCCTGACTACAAACATGCCTGTAACACCAGATGCCTTTCAAAAGAAAAGTGATGGTGATGGATTTTATTTTATTATTTTCCATCCGGATGCAAAAACCCTGGCTTACGCTACACATTTTGGCGGACTCGACAGCACCAATCGTGAACATGTTGATGGTGGCACAAGCCGTTTTGATAAAAAGGGTATAATCTACCAGTCTGTTTGTGCGGGTTGTGGTGGTTATTCCAATTTTCCAACACCAAATCCAAATGTATGGTCCCTCACCAACAATAGCAGAAATTGCAACAATGCGTCCTTAAAATTTGACCTTGGTAAAGTAGTTGCCAAGTTCGAAACCTTCGACAGCTTAAAAAACATCCCTTCAGTTTATGGTTGTGTACCACTTACGTTTTTTGTTAAAAACCAAAGCTCAGGTGCTACAAATTATAAGTGGAATGTAGGGAGTGGCATCTTTTTCGAAAAAAACGATTCGCTGTTTCTCCGGTTTTCTCAGCGTGGAAAGCAAAACATTACACTTATTGCTTTTGATACCACAATTTGCAGGTTAACAGACACAGCGAGGGCAGTCGTGAATGCGGGCGACGTGAAAGTGGATTTTGCCCCTGATAATATAGCCTGTTCCACTGCTTCCTTTGTTCCAAATACCAAACTTTATACTCCCTGGGCGAAGGTTAAATGGAGCCCTGTCACTGGCATTTCTGACCCAACGAGTCCTAATCCAAACATTACCACATCGGTTGACATGAAATATGTCATTACTGTGAGTGATGATACTTTATGTGTAAAGTCAGACACCTTAAATGTGAAAGTCAGGAAAACCACACCTTCGATTGAATTTAAAATATTGGATTTTGACAAAACAGGTGAAAAATATACTTTTTGCTATCCGAACAAGGCCTTTTTCAGAAATCTTTCGAAAGATTATGATTATCTGGAATGGAGTGAAAATGGGTATATTTTAACTGATGCCGACTCTTTCTACTACAATTTTCCAAAGCCTGGTAAAATGGAATATAAGCTTAAAATATTTGATACTATCTGTCATAAAACGTATGATCAAAGCAAGTTTGCAATCCTTTCCTATCCAATAGTAACCTTCCCTCAGGATTTATTGGTTTGTCCGGATTCTACAGTAACTATTCGGGTTATAGGAGATTCAAAATACAAATACAGCTGGAAGCCAAAAGTGCTTTTTGCTGATACAAGTATGCAAAGCCAAACCCTCAAAATTAATAGACAGGGAACAATATTGATCAGCGTGAAGGATTCTCTGGGTTGTGAAACAAAAGATACTTTGAGCTATAACAGGTTTTCCATTCCTGATTTGATCCCTGAAAAAAATGTTAAAATATGTTACAAAAAATACGGCGGGGCTGAAATTGTCTCGATTAAGCTGAAGGATTATTCATGGGAACCAACCAAATATACCGGCAACCCATATTTTGTGACTTCAAAAGGGACTTATATTTTATCTGGTAACACAACAGATGGTTGTCCGGTACGTGACACTGTGAATGTAGTTGAAAAATGTGACCCCGAGTTGCATGTTCCTACCGCATTCACACCAAATGGAGATGGAAATAATGACTTCTTTTCGGTATTTGGACATGAAGTGGAAACGTTTGATATAAAAGTATTTAACCGCTGGGGAGAATTGATTTACTATAGCAACGATTTCAGGTTTAAATGGGATGGTACTTATAAAAACCAAACCGTTCCTATAGGAACTTATCCATATGTAATTTCTTGGCAGGGTTCTACTTTTGAAGGGGAAATCATTTCTAAAACATTTTCAGGTGATATTACTGTTGTGAAATAGCTACCATTCAGACAAGCCATTTCTCAGGTTAATCAGGTTAGTAAAGCCAAAATCCCTTTCCAAAAGTTCAATAGCTTTTTTACTCCTCCCTCCTGATTTACAATGGATTACTACCTTTTTATTTTTAGGAATCCTGGAAATATATGCTTCAATTTCAGGAAGTGGAAAGTTTTCACCGCCGATATTAAAAGTATCATACTCCTCTTTTCCCCGAACATCTATGAGGTGAAAATCTTCCTTTTTCTCTATCAGTTTTTTCAATTCAACAGCCGAGATTTCATTTTTAACAGCACATTCAATTGTCAAATCAGTCAAGGTATTGATCAGCCTGTTTTCGGGGACCATTTCAAATGCCAGCTTATGAAAGTCCATATTCAGCGCATTGTAAACCAACAGTTTTCCTGATAATATTTCACCTAATCCTGTCGCCACTTTAATAACCTCTGTTGCCATAATACTACCAATTACTCCGGGCAAAACACCTAAAACCCCTATTTCAGAACAATTGGGCATATCAGCTGCAGAAGGTGCTTGTGGGAACAGGCACCTGTATGTTGGCCCCTCTTTGTAATTGAACACTGATACCTGTCCTTCAAAGGTAAAAATGGAACCAGATACCAATGGTTTATTTAAGATAACACAGGCATCATTAACTAAATAGCGTGTTGAAAAATTATCTGAGCCATCCATTACAATGTCGAAACTACTTATTAAATCTAAAGCATTAGTTGAATTGATCCTGGTTTGGAAAGCATCAATTTCTACATAAGGATTTATAGCAGTGAGTTTCGTCTTGGCAACCAATGCTTTGGCCTGGCCAACATCTGATGATGAATACAAAACCTGCCTGTGAAGATTGCTCTCGCTTACAAGGTCATCATCTAAAATGCCAATCCTGCCAAATCCGCTTGCAGCCAGATAAAGTAGGGCAGGGCAACCAAGACCGCCTGCACCTACAACCAATATTGAAGAAGAGTTGAGTTTTTCCTGTGCTTCAGGGCCAAATCCTGGAAGAATTATATGGCGTTGGTATCTTTCCTGTTCAGGCTTACTAAGTGGCATTTTTAATAACTGTATTCCTAATAAAGGAACAAATAATCGTAGTGGATGAGTTCTTTTTGTCTCTTTTGGGTTTTATATTCTTCCAGTTTATCGGACGAAAATTGTGTTCTCCCTATACCTAACAAACTTCCGTTTTGGTCTTTAATTTTAATGACATCGCCTTTTAAAAATGTGCCTTCAATGGCTTTAATTCCTACAGGCAATAAACTAACTGGTTTGTCTGATAAAAGAGCCTTTTTTGCTCCCTCATCTATCACGATAGCAGTTTTTGCGGCACTTTCAGCATTCGCAACCCATCTTTTTATATTGGAAGCGTTTTTTTTAGGTACAAAATGAGTTCCCAGCTTTTCACCCGAAATAAGTCTAGTAAGGATGGCTTCTTTTTTGCCATTCGCAATGTGAACATGTATTCCAAGCCCAGCGACTTTTTGTGCTATTGTACTCTTTGTGAGCATCCCTCCCCGTCCAAATTGTGATTTCTCCTTGGAGATATATTGCTCAAGACTTTGGTTTGAATATTCAACCTGCTCGATAAGCTTAGAATCAGGACTTTGAGGATTTCCTGTAAAAATGCCGTCCACATTGGAAAGTATAATTAACCTGTCAACTCCTAACATTGAAGAAACAAGTCCTGCTAGTTCATCATTGTCTGTAAACATTAATTCAGTTACCGACACAACATCATTTTCATTGATTACTGGCACAATGTTGTTTTTTAACAATGCTTCCACACAATTTTTCATATTCAGGTAGTGCCCCCTGTCCCGAAAGTCTTCTTTTGTCACCAAAACCTGTGCGCAAAGGAGTCCAAGATCCTGAAAAATATCAGCGTATAACGAAATGAGTTTTACCTGCCCTATTGCAGCTAAAACCTGTCTTCTGCTCACATCATCAGTTTTTTCTGGCAAAGAGGCAAGACTGCGTCCTGAAGCGACAGCCCCTGAAGTTATCAAAATCACTTTATTACCCTCCTTTTTTAAAGAAGCAATTTGTGAACACAGCGACTTTAGGATGGTTATGTCCAGTTTGCCGGAAGTATCGGTAAGGACATTGCTGCCTACCTTTATCACGATGTTTTGCATTGGAAGTAAAGAAAGCTATTTGAGCTTTAATTGTGCAATGTTGATTGAATTTAAAAAGTACATTAGATAAGCAATTCTTATCCAATTATCAGTCTGTATTATTCTTTAGTAGTTCCTGCGTCTTCTAACCTGAATCCTATTGAATAAATCTCTGGTAAAGGATCCTGTCTCATATATTGTTTCAATTTGATAACATAAGTACCTTTTTTGGGAAAGCTAAAGTTTTTCAGGATTTCGAATTTATGACTGTAAATATCTCCGAGCCCCTTACCAAGAGGTTTTCCGGAACTTGGTTCCATTAGGATCAATTCGGTTTGCTGTGATTTGATTTCCTGACCGGCAGAATCTTGAAGATAATAACGGATATACAAATTATAAAATGGGTAATTTTCAGAATTCCTGACATTTACCAAAAGGTTGAAGGGTTTACTGATATCATCAACTTTAAATTTGAAAACCTGTAAACTGTCTATGTACCAGGTTTTTCCTGATAAGTCATTATTTTCTTCAAAAAGTCTTTTCTCATCACAGGCAACTAATCCGGTTACAAAAAAACCAGCTATCAATATTTTAAAAAAAACAAAGTATTGCAATTTCATAAACTAAAGCAGGTTTTCTCTTTTTGGGAAATTTCCAGGCTCACTGCTTCCAGGAGTTCTTGATTTTGGTTTCTTCTTTTTCTTTTTATTTGAATATTTTTTATCCATTTGAAGAAGATCATAATTCATTGGCTTGTCATCTTCTACTTTTAATGTAACCAAAAGTCCTTGCGGAGTAATTGCTTCCGGTTTTTCGCCTACTTTGTTCATTTCCAATACCCGTACTACATCGGAAACCGGCAATGGGTACCAATCAGTTTCCTGCTTATAGCTAAACCACATTATCCTTCTGAAAATATCAGTTTTTTGAAGAAATGCAGCCCCTTTTATTGTTTGCAAGGGAGTTTCTACCTGTGGAATGTCTTTCCAGGCATCCATGTATGTTTCCAACTCATAATTCAGGCAGCATTTTAGCCTACCACATTGCCCTGAAAGTTTAGTAGGATTTATTGAAAGGTTCTGATATCTGGCAGCTGTTGTATTCACATTTTTGAAATCTGTTAGCCAGGTTGAGCAACATAATTCCCTGCCACATACACCAATACCGCCCAAACGTCCTGCTTCTTGTCTCAGACTTATCTGTTTCATTTCTACCCTCACCTTGAATTCCCCGGCAAGCACTTTTATTAGCTCTCGGAAATCTACACGGTCATCGGCAGAATAATAAAATGTTGCCTTGGTATTATCCGCCTGAAACTCAACATCAGATAATTTCATGTTCAATTTCAGGTCCATTGCTATATTCCTTGTGCGGAATAGAGTTGGCATTTCGCGGTTTTTAGCACCAACATATTTGTCAATGTCCTTTTGAGTAGCTTTTCTTAAAATAGATTTTATCTCATCATTGTTCAGGACTGCTTTTTTTCTCATCTGAATACGTACAAGCTCACCTTGCATAGAAACAAAACCCAAATGAACGCCAGATCCTGTATCAACCATAACGGCATCCCCAGTATATAATTCTAAATTATTTGTATTTCTGAAAAATTCTTTACGCCCACCTTTAAACCTTATTTCCAAAATGTCAAAATGGTCAAGTAAAACCTCGTCCATGTCAACCAGCCAATTAAATACATTCAATTTATTGCAACCTCCTGTAGAACAGCTTTTTCCAGAGCTCCCGGTGCTTCCACAACCACAGCCTCCGCTTTTGCTTTCACCAGATGTGCATACTTTACTATTTTCCATATACAATATTACTCACAAATTATCTTTAAAGGTTTATTCAGTTCAAAAAAGTAGGATTAGGCTTAAAAACACAGAATTTATGAATGAAGTTTAAAAAAAGGATCCTTTCTTTATAAATTGCCCAAAAAAATTATGTCTAAAATTATCATTAAAAGCAAAAACGCACCTGAACCAATAGGTCCTTACAGTCAGGCGGTGTTAGCTGGTAACATGTTATTTGTTTCTGGCCAGGTGGCTTTAAATACGGAAACAGGGCAAATGGAAAATGCAGATATCAATTCAGAAACCTCACAGGTAATGAAAAATCTATCTTCTATACTCTCTCAGGCGGGTTTTAATTTTTCTCACGTTGTCAAAAGCACCATTTTTTTAAAAGATCTTAATAACTTCAATACTGTCAATGAATTATATGGAGATTATTTCAAAATTGATCCTCCTGCAAGAGAAACAGTTGAAGTTTCAAGGTTACCACGTGATGCTAAAGTTGAAATTTCAGTAATAGCTGTAAAATCTTAACAAGGGAACTGAGATAGGGATCATGATTATCATATTCCTGTAGCCTTTAGTCTCCCTTTTGGGGAGATTTAGAGGGGTTAAGTTTGTCTATTTCTTTTGCAAGGTTACGGTCTTTTTCTGTAACCTTGTTTCCTGCTTCGTGAGTATTTAGCTTAATTTCTACCACATTGTATACATTGCTCCACCACGGATGATGATCGTACTTTTCTGCTAACAAAGCAACCCTACACATAAAAGAAAATGCTTCTGAGAAGTTTTTGAATTTAAATATCTTGCTCAAAACATCATGTTGTTCTAACCACATATAATCAGTAATTTATTTTTTTGTTTATTAATTGTCTAATATGTTTTAAATCTGATTATATAATAACATAATTTCTCAATGAGGAATCTCTATATTATAAATAATTTATTAAGGTAATTTAATGCATTTACATTCATAAATTAAACACAAACCTTAAGTAATTTTAAGTTTTAAGAAATATTTAATAGCTAAGACATCCGTTAATAAGGTTTATTGTTTTTATTTGTGAAATCATTTTAAAATAAAAATAATTCACTTGATATTTTTTATTTTATATTTTTTTATAGTAGAGCCCAGATAATTGCGTTTATCTAAAATCTTCGTAACTTTC
>JANYCH010000123.1 GCA_025360395.1 Cytophagales bacterium
AAAAGAACCGACAACCTTCCCTTTTTATCACCCAGAATTCCCCAAAAAATTCCGCCCAAAAGCATCCCACCCATTTGTACATTGAGTAAATATTCAAAGCTTTCTACTACCTTATCGGCAGTAACACCAATGGCCAGCAGACTTTTTTGACCAATGATAAGAAACAGTACCAGGTCATAAACATCCACAAAATAGCCAAGGGCAGCCACAATGACTGCGGTATTAAAAATATTATTTACCTTAAAAGTATTGTCCTTCATAAATTATTTATAATCTGAAATCCGAATTATTGTATCACAAAATTTGTACTCTTCTTCAATATTTGAACTGATAAACAAAGGCTTAACAGAAATTCTCTCTGAAATTAGTTTTTTATACCAATTAATTCCATTTCTGTCAAGATTAGTTGTTGGTTCATCCAGAAAATAAGCCCAGGCTTCAGTAAACAAACAAAGTCCCAGCCTCAACCTTTGCTTCATACCGGACGAATAATATTTCACTTGTTTATTCTCATGGCCTTTTAACTCAATGATTTCAAAAAATGATTTTTCATCAAAAGAAAAAACCTTTTGTCTGAAATTAAAATGAAAATCATATAATTCCTTGCCTGTAAGTTCTTCAGGTAATTCCTGAAAAGGCGCAGAATAGGCAAATTTTAAAGTTATAGATTCAGGTTCAAGGTTTTTTCCTTCTTTGTTCAAATAAGTTATAGTACCTTCTGTAGGAATTGATATTCCTGCCAATAATTGCAGAAATGTTGACTTACCTGAACCATTCAGCCCAGTAATCGCGTAATTTTTATTTCCTTGAAATTCGAGATTTATGTTTCTAAAAATCCAATCTTTTAAAAATCTCTTACCTACACTTTCCAGCCGGATAAGCATTTTATTCTTCTGTAGTTACCGAAGATTTTTCTGGTCCTTTGATAACACCTTTGGGAGAGTTTTTTATAAAATCAATTATAAATTTTCTCTCTGTTGAAAGATTCCCTTCTGATTCCAGATTTTTAACTGCTTCTGAAATATTACTTCCTCTCAGATATATCTGCCTGTAGGTTTCCTGTATATCGCCTATCTGATCATGGGTAAATCCTCTTCTCCTCAATCCTACCAAATTCAAGCCCATATAAGAAACAGGATATTCACCTGCCAAAACATAAGGAGGAATGTCTTTGCGGACCATAGACCCCCCTGCGAGCATTACATGTGCACCAATTTTTGTGAACTGTAATACTGCACTTGCACCTCCTAAAATAGCATGATAACCAACTTCAACATGACCAGCAAGCTGAACATTGTTTACCAGAATTACTTTGTCACCTACATTGCAATCATGTGCCACGTGTACGTAGGCCATGATAAGACAATCTTTACCTATGACAGTTTTAAATTTATCTTTTGTTCCGCGACTAATGGTAACGCACTCTCGGATCGTTGTATTGTCGCCAATTTCAACAGTAGTGGTTTCACCGTCAAATTTCAGGTCTTGAGGAACTGCAGATATTGAAGCTCCCGGAAATATTTTGACATCATTCCCAATTCTGGTTCCGTCGAACAACACCACATTTGGACCAATCCAGCAGTTAGCACCAATCACTACATCTTTGTGAACCGTGGCAAAAGGCTCAATAACAGTCCCTTCACCAATTTTTGCTTCTGGATGAACGTTAGTTAACGGATGGTACTGCATGCGGAGCTGGGGCGTTTTGTTTTCTTACAATGCTGGCTGTCATCTGAGCTTCACACACTAATTGTCCGGCAACATATGCTGCACCCGACATTTTTATTATACCTCTTTTGATTGGAGCCAGAAGGGCACATTTATAGATAATCGTATCACCCGGAACAACCATTTTCCTGAACCTGCAAAATTCAACTCCCAGAAAATAAGTCCAGTAATTTTCAGGATCATCAACAGAGTTTAACGCAAGTATACCACCAGTCTGAGCCAGACCTTCAATCTGGAAAACACCCGGAAAAACCGGATTGCCTGGAAAATGCCCTTGAAAAAATGGTTCGTTAATGGATACATTTTTGACACCAACCACGGTCGCATCGTCCAAATGAATGATTTTGTCAATCATTTTAAATGGCGCATCATGTGGTAGCATGCTGTAAATCTGCGCTGCTGTATAAACTGGCGGCTTTGCAGGATTATAAACAGGAACAGTATTTTTAGCTGACTCAAGCATTTTCTGCTTGATGATCTTTGCAAATGCAATGTTGGCAGCATGACCTGGCCGAGCTGCAAGGATATGAGCCTTAATAGGTTTGCCAATTAAAGCCAGGTCGCCAATCACGTCAAGAAGTTTATGGCGTGCTGGTTCGTTTTTATACCTTAACTGAACATTATTTAAAATTCCTTCTGATTTAACCTCAACCTTTTTTACTTTAAAAAGATCAGCGAGATATTGAATTTCTTCTTCCTTAACAACCCTGTCTACTACAACAATGGCATTGTTCAAATCGCCACCCTGAATAAGGTTGGCTTTATAAAGCATTTCTAATTCGTGCAAAAAGCAGAAAGTCCTGCAGTTCGCTATTTCTTCTGCAAACTTGGCTATGTCAAACAATCCTGCATGCTGGCTTCCTAATATTGGAGAGTTATAATCTACCATTACAGTCAGACGGTAATCATCTAACGGTAATGCTGCAAGTTCTACATTTCGTTCGTTATCTCTGTAATGTATCCCTTCTCTGATCTCGTAATATTCACGCAAAGCGTTCTGTTCCACTACGCCAACTGCCATCAGGGCATTGACAAATTCGATAGAACTGCCATCCATTATAGGAGGCTCAGGACCATCCAACTGGATCAAAACATTGTCAATCTGCAAGCCAACAAGGGCTGCCAATGTATGTTCAACTGTATTAATTCTTGCCCCATTTTGTTCTATTGAAGTTCCTCTTGCAAGGTCTACCACATTGTCTACATCAACATCAACGGTTGGTTTGCCGGGTAAATCTGTACGCTGAAACTTCATGCCGTAATTGATGTCGGCAGGAACAAAGGTCATATTTACATTAACTCCTGTGTGAAGCCCTACACCGGAAACGGTCACAGGTTCGTTTATAGTGTGCTGTTTTATGTTCATTTATTCAGAAAGGGGAGCCAAAGTTAATATTTTTTCCTCGAGTTCTTCAATGCGCTTCATTAACTGGGGCAATTTCTTGTATACAGCAAATGATTTTAAGTTTGTTTTATAGTCGAAAGCAGGAGAGCCGCTCAAGGCGGTTCCTGGTTTTTTTACACTTCCTCCAACACCAGATTGTGCCCCGATGCTGGTTTTATCTGCCAAAGTAATATGTCCTACAATGCCAACCTGCCCGCCAATCATACAGTTTTCACCTAATTTGGTGGAACCAGAAATGCCGGTTTGTGCTGCGACAACAGTATTTTTTCCTATTTCCACATTGTGGCCGATTTGAATAAGATTATCGAGTTTTACTCCTTTTCTTATTACAGTGCTTCCCATAGTGGCACAATCAATGGTGGTATTGGCACCAATGCTTACATAATCTTCTATGATTACATTTCCTATTTGAGGGATTGCTTTAAAAGATCCATCTGGCAATGGTGCAAAACCGAAGCCATCACTGCCTATGACGCAACCCGAGTGAAAGGTACAATTTGAACCAATCACACAGTCTGAATAAATTTTAACACCGGCATAAACAACGGTATTATTTCCAATTGTCACATTGTCGCCAATATAACTGTGTGGATAAATTTTGACATTATCTCCAATTTTGGTATTTCTTCCGATATAGGAAAATGCACCAATATAGCATTGGTTACCCAGAACGGCATTATCTCCCAAGAAATGTGGCGTTTCAAGACCTTGCTTCGAATAAACTTTAATCCTGTTGTATTCTTCAAGTAAGGTGGAGATACTTGCATAAGCATCTTCAACATAGATCAGCGTGGCTTTTACTTCTTCTTTAGGCTTAAAGTTATTGTTGACCAAAACAGCGCTGGCACCTGTAGAATAAATAAACTGCTCGTATTTTGGGTTTGAGAGAAAGGATATGGACCCTTCTGTTGCTTCTTCAATTTTTGCGAGGCGACTGATTTTTCGGTTTCCTTCTCCTTCGACGCGCCCGCCAAGCAACTGTGCAATTTGATGGGAGGTGAATTCCATTAATAGACTGGTTTACCGAATTGTTAATTTACAAAGATACATTTTTAGGATAGCATAAATAAAACTTTTTAACAATTTTACTAATTGCCTTTATATTAGGCAGTTCTGATGCTTCTGCAATGTCCTGTATTTTACCGTCTTTCATTAAAATCATAATTTTCTGGTTATTTGAGACGTAAGCAGCATTGTTTGCTTCACCTTCTATCAGGAAATAGGGTAAGGTTTCATCATTTATCAGATATCGGTTTTTTAGAGATTGCTTAATTGAATTTATTTTTTCAATTGTAAAAGCTTCATTTGCGAGTTCTACTTTAAATAATTGCCTGTTCAAAAGCCTGTTACTTAAGTCCTTCAAAACATCGTCATCAGAATCGGCCCATAGTTTTATAGAAGTCCAAATATCGTAATCGTCCAGCCTGGCAAAATTATTCAAAACATCGTCCGAGGTGCTTATATCAAGATGACCAGGCCTGTTTTTAAGAAAGTAAAGTAAAGAGTTGCTTGCCTGAAGGGTTTTTCCTTTATGGATAAGTTCAGACGCTCTTTTCACCAATTCTACAAGCATTACTTCAGCACTTATGGTGGCTTTGTGAAAGTAAATCTGCCAATACATAAACCGGCGTGTGTTCAGGAAGTTTTCAACACTGTATATTCCTTTTTCTTCAACTACAATCTGATCGTCGTAAACATTTAACATTTTAATGATCCTTTCTGCCCCGACTGTGCCTTCACTTACTCCGGTAAAATAGGCATCACGATTCAAATAGTCCAGCCTGTCTATATCCAGTTGGCTGGAAACCAATTGGTTGAAAAATTTCCTTTTGTACGATCCTTCAAATATACTTACCGCCAACTCCAACCTTCCTTCAAATTCTTTATTAATTTTTCTCATAAGAAGCAGTGAAACGCTTTCATGGGAAGTGTTGTGCAATAATGAATGTTCTAATAGGTGAGAAAACGGTCCATGACCCAAATCATGAAGTAAAATGGCAATAAGTGCTGCTTCGAATTCATCTTCAGTGATATTATGACCTTTGGATCGTAAGGATTCAAGTGCAAGTGACATTAAATGCATAGCCCCCAATGCATGGTGGAAACGGGTATGAACAGCTCCCGGATAAACAAAACTTGTTAACCCTAATTGATTAATCCTCCTAAGCCTTTGAAAAAAAGGATGTTGTATAACCCTGGCAATTAAATCAGAATGAATGGTGACGAAACCATAAACGGGGTCATTTATTACTTTCTTTTTATTGAACATTAATGCCTCAGTTTAAATTTTTGTCTAAAACCTGTGAATATTTTCAAAAGAAAATTTTCTAGGATTGTTGTGAGCCAGATTAAAGGGTTTGCAGTAAATGTATAATACTTCGTTGCTTTAATTTCCTTGTTTTCTGTATACTCATAGTAATACAAGGCTATTGATTTTCTGCTTTCCCCCTTTTTACATTTTACAAAATTTGGACTTCCATGTAAAGCATTCTCTTCCGTTAGAAACAAAACTGCCTTATTAAACAAAGGCGTTATAGATTGAATGCATTGCTTTTTGTTAGAATCCCATAGTTCGAGATTACCTAAATAAGAAGATGGCCAATCCTTATTAAAATAGACTATGAGGTTTAATTTTCTTTTCCAATTTGGATTGTGTGGATGATGGGAAAAATCCGAATGAACATTTAAATAGCCATTTTTAAAGGTCTGATGCAACCCACCACCAATCAATTGAGGATCAGGTAGTATTTGAGAATCGAGTAAAGTTGATAATTTATGACAAAACTCTTCAGAGCGCAATTCATCAAAAAGTTTTTTAAAAGGAAGAGGAAATTTATCATAGCTTGAAC
>JANYCH010000171.1 GCA_025360395.1 Cytophagales bacterium
AAATTCTGTTAAAGTACAACGAGATGAGTATAACAAGAGCCGTATGATAAGAGACTATCAAGTACGGTTCTGTGAGAGGCTTGGGCTGAAATGCCCTTGCCTACTCGACAATCTTTTTGCGGCAAAGCCTGTAAATACGAAATTTAAAGCAGCAAAAAGGATTTACATTGCTATCCGGGGCGCTTACAGCATGGTTGGGAGAGCATTGTGTGGGATCAGGGGAATAAAAATTTTTGATTTGAAGTTAATGAGTTTGGGAATTAAGTACGAGTTGCAAACTCGCACCAGCGATGCGATACTTAACCTGTATCCAATAACAAGGTTAAGGACCCTTTTATTGAAAAATATTTATAACTCATTTTCTCAAGCTAACAGGCGACTCCTTATTTGATAGGAGTATATATTTAAACACATTCATATCATTCATCATAAAATCTTTTTTAGGAATGATAATAGCAGACAAGTTATTTTGGTAAATGACAAACCAATTCTTTAGTTCTACGGTCTTATTTATATTTTTCCAAGAAATTTCCAGTTTGAATCCTACCGATAGCATTTTAATTCCTTCTTTAGTAATATGAAGTTCCAGCGTTTCTTTAAAATGGCAACTGGTCTCATAGTTTCTCCATATCATAAAGAAGATCCCAAGGGGTTGCACCACCAATATCAGCAATAATCCAAAATACTGAAATGTTTTTGGTTCGGGTACATTTAACAAGTCCAGATTATAACAAAGAATCCAGCAGCCATTCAAAACTGCTACACTCACAATGACGATCATGATGAGTTTTTTATAAGCAAGCGTAAAAAGGAGTTTTGTGTATTCCTTCAAAGAAATTTTTGTGTGAATTACCATCGTGTTTGAATATTCGGAGCACTTATCTATTCATGAATAAGATAAACAGACGATGCCATGAGAAGAAATAGATATCTATTTAATACATTGAATTAGGCGTAACGTAAATTCGTTTTACATTGTATATTGCTTACAAAACAGATCAAGAGATGGAAGCAAAATTCAAAAGCCTGTCCCTATTCGAGTTCCAGCAACGCTTTCCAGACGATGGTTCCTGCCTTGCCTACCTGGATAAACTCAAATGGGAGAATGGCTTTAGCTGCCTAAAATGTGGTTACACCAAGTCATGTAAAGCAACAAGGCCTTATGAGCGTCAATGCAATAGATGCCACAATACTGTCTCGGTCACTTCAGGCACGCTATTTCAAGGCATAAGGTTTTCAATCTTGAAGTCCGCCAATAGCCCTCGTTTGCAACGAGGGCTTACGAGACCAGCGTTTTCAACGCTTCTATTATATTTGATCTTTTATTGATGCTATGTTTGGCGACAAATATTTAATAAGCGATCAGAACGCTCCATACTTTTTGACTTGTAGGGTCACACATTGGATCGATTTGTTTACAAGACAGGTTTATCGGATATAATTACTGATTCTTTAAATTACTGTATTGAACACAAAGGCTTAGAAGTAAATACTTGGTTTATAATGAGTAACCACATTCATTTGATTGTAAAAGCAAAAGAAGGGTACAGGATATCTGACATCCTTAGAGATTTCAAGAAACATACCTCTAAGAAAATGCAGGAAGCTATTTAGATGTAGTCCATTGACTTCGGCTTCGCTCAGCCAACGGATAATACCGGCAGTAAGGTCGTTGAGCGAAGTCGAAACGATCTTACTTACCACTACAGACAAGAATGGTTGCTGGACAAGTTTGCATTTGAAGCACGGAAGACAGGACGAGCAGATTTTTACAAAATATGGCGTGATGACAATCATGCAATTGACATGAGTCATTTGAATGTCATCGAAAAAGTCAATTATATTCATCTTAATCCTGTAAGAGCAGGATTAGTTGAAATGCCGCAACATTATCTTTATAGCAGTGCTATAGATTATGCAGGTGGGAAAGGTCTGGTAAAGGTGGTTGTTGTTTAATAGCGTTGAAAACGCTGATCTCAGCAGTCCTCGTTGCAAACGAGGACTATTGGGTTAAATAAGGATTTTCTTATTTAACCCAGCTGATCGACATTTCAAATGTCGAACTACAGGTATAGAGAGAATTTGCAATCATATTGTAATGCCTTTCAAAATGTACAATCATCTCCAGCTCCCGCTATTCAACATTTGCAATGTCGGATAACAGATAAAAGATCTGCAATCCGAATACTTAGAGCCGGCGTAATATAATTAAGGTCAGGCTTTAATTTTATTTAATGAAAGTAATAGAACCTACAGAATTAAATTTAAAATTTAATGATCAACGCCTACCGAAACGGGCATCAGGGCCAGGATAGGATCGGAAAGCCCGGAGTGCGTCAGCTGATGCGTTGCCGAACTTGGAGCAGATAGCCCGACCCGACCTAAGGAGGGTGGCCCCCAGGTAAATGGTACTCAGGGGAGACTCGAACTCCCATAAATCCCAAACTTTTTACTCATTTAATTATTTAAAATACCAATTCTTCAAATACTTCGCGCCAGTTAATCATACAATCACTTCTGCGGATCCTTCATTTTTTTAATACACAACTTGGACCTGCAGATTTTTTCGCAGGCATATTTCGGTTTTTCTTGCAGCTGGCAAATCAAAAAACTAACATTTAATTCTCCTTTTCAGGGAAATTTTTACCTTTAATCCGAACATTCAATCACTTTCGCTGTTAAAAGTTAAACCAAAATTTAAATGAAAAAGACTATAGTAACCTTGATGATGGGCCTGATGATGGCCGGACAAATTTTTGCCCAGGGAACTGATGTAAGCTATTCTTCAGGTTCCAATAAAATGAAAGGGTATTTTGTGAAAGCAAAAGGGAATAAGAAAAACGCACCCGGGGTTTTGGTGATTTCTGCCTGGATGGGTATAAACGATCACAGCAAATCTTATGCTGATATGTTGGGTGCTTTGGGCTACAATGCTTTTGTGGCAGATATTTACGGAGAGGGAAACAATCCGAAAGACAAAGCCACTGCCGGACAGCTTGCAGGTAAATACAAAAAGGATTACAAAGAATATCAGGCAAGGATCAGGGCCGGTCTTGATGAAATGGTAAAACAAGGTGCCGATGCAAAAAAAACTGCTGTAATTGGTTTCTGTTTTGGCGGTACTGGTGCGATGGAAGCTGCAAGGGCTGGATTGCCTGTTGCTGGAGTGGTTTCAATACACGGTGGTTTGGGTAAAGATACCACCCGCCCATCAGACGCCATTGCGCCAAAAGTGCTGGTACTACATGGTGCCGACGACCCGTATGTTCCTGCAAAAGAAGTAAATGCTTTCACAAAAGAAATGAAGGATGGCCATGCTGACTGGCAACTGATAGAATACAGCGATGCTGTACACGCATTCACTGATAAGGATGCCGGAACTGATAATTCAAAAGGCACTGCTTACAATGAGAAAGCGACCAAAAGATCGACCGAGCATTTGAAAATCTTCCTCAAAGAGTTGTTCGAAGAATAAAACCAAGGGTCTTAAATGCGAAAAGTCGTTAAATTCAGATTTAACGACTTTTATGTTTTATTGGAAGTGAGTTTAAACTAAACTGGCTAAAGAACTCCCATATCAGTTCACTTGCATTAAAATCTTTGCTGGTTTTGCCTAGGAAGAGGTAATTTATTTTGCTACCTGGCCAGGTATGGCCACCATTCTGGATTTTTAAAAACCAGACTGGAGCTTTACTGTTGCAGTTAAATTTGATCAGAGAGGCTGTCGTTTTATCTTTCACAGAAATATCAGGCAGCAGGACAGTGTCAGAATGTGAGCAGGAGTTTCGCTTTGTCCAGAAAGCAACTGTTTTCTCCACCGGCATGGACCGTTTAAAACCTTCATACTTCACAATTGGGTCTTTGGTACCGTGAATTTGCAATACCGGGATTGGCCGGGCACTTTGGCAATATTTGTTGGTGCTATCCGACATCACACCACCAACCGAAGCAATCGCCGAAATCCTGTTACCCAGTTCGCAGGCAAGCCGGTAGCTAAAATATCCACCCAGGCTTAAACCCGAGGCATAAATGCTGTCTGGTGATATATTGTATTCCTGAATGGCCTTATCCAGGATTTTATTGATGAAACCAACATCGTCTCTTCCGTTGACGTAAGGCTTGTTCATAGCTCCGGTGTTCCAGTAGTGATTGTCGCCATAAGGATATATGACAACAAAGCCTTCTTTGTCAGCAACCTCATTCATGCGGGAGTATTTTTGCTGTTGCCTGGGATTTCCACCCAGACCATGAAAGTTTAATACAAGCGGATGTTTCACAGCAGGGTTAAAACCGGCAGGCAGGTAAACTGTGTATTTTCTTTTCTTTCCCTCGTGTTCTAAAGTGAACTTTTGGGCAAATAATGGGGAAGCTGCCAATAAAAGGATCAGAAATCGAATCATAATGCTTATTGAAAATTTAACTGGCACTTAAAATTTTATGACTTAGGTTTCAGGAGCCTGAAACCTTGTTTTTTATCTTTATCTAAACCATCAGCTTTAAAATTCATTAAACTAGTTATGACTTTTTAATTCTGAAACGATTGCTTCAATTTCTTTTTCTAAAGGCACTAAATACTTTTCTGAAGCAAATGATTTTTTGTCTTTTAACTCTAATGCACAAATTGCTTTTTTTATAAGTGATGCCAGATTTTCTGCTTTTAATATGTCAAGCACCATTTTTGACTTATGCTCTATATCTTTTGCCTTTTGCAAATCCTCGTTTTGAAAGGCCTCCCTTAATTCATCTTGAATTTCAATAAAACTCTTTATACTCTCATTAATAATGCCCTTGTAAAATATATCATCACCTTCAGCTATTTCAAGCATTCTTTCAAGACTTACAGCCTTTTTAGTTTTTGTTTCTTCTGCAGAATCTTTAACCAGGGCCTCAATTGATGTATCTGAAAGAAAGTTAAGAGGTAGGTATTTAACTAGTTTATTGTAAAAGTCTTTCGGATCGAATGGCTTGCCTATAAAACCATTCATTCCCACATTTTCTATTTTAGGGGTTGCAGACAGATCAGAGGAAGCTGTCATAGCAATTATTGGGAGCTTACTATAACGATCTCCTTGTAACTCTCTTATAGCCCTCGTAGTTTCATAGCCGTCCATAACGGGCATTTTAATATCCATCAGGATAAGATCGTAATATTGTTCCTGGATCTTTGCAAGTCCTTCCTGGCCATTCACTGCAACATCAAAATCAATATCCCAGTCTTTCAGAAACTTAGAAACTACAATAACATTCACAGGATTATCTTCGCACAGAAGTATTTTTGAGCCTGAGAGCTTGCGCTCTTGTTCAATTGACTTCGGGGAAACAATAATTTTGTCTTTGTTTCCTTTTGGAAGATTTATAGTGAAATAGAATTCTGACCCTTTATTTAGTTCACTTTTTACCATCAGCTTACCGCCGTATAGTTCAAGGATTCTTTGGCTAATGGCCTGGCCAAGTCCGGTTCCGCCATATTTGATAGAAATCTGAGAACTTGCCTGTGTAAATTCTTCAAAAATTGATTCCAGTTTGTTAGAAGGTATTCCAATTCCGGTATCTTTTACTGAAAAACGTATCTGATAGGTTTTGTCTACTTTGTCATTCACCTCAGCCTTGATGGTGATAGATCCGTCTTCGGTAAATTTGACAGCATTTCCAACAAGGTTTGTAAATACCTGACCAAGTTTAAGATCATCTCCAAAAAACGCAACCGGCAAATTCTTGTCAGGTTCAACTAATATCTTTACCCCTTTCTTCTCTGTTTTTAATTTAAATGTCCCTGCTATTGAATGAAGAAGTTGGCGTAAGTCAAAATCCTTTTCTTCAAGAACAACTTTCCCGGCCTCAATTTTACTCAGATCAAGAATATCATTTATCAGTCCAAGTAGGTTATTTGAAGAGAATTTTAATATGTTAAGATATTCACGGTTATCAGGGTTTTTGTCTTGTTCATGCAAAATATTAGTAAGACCTATAATGGCATTCAGCGGTGTCCTAATTTCATGGCTGATGGTAGAAAGAAATTCTGTTTTGGCAACAACGGCCTGTTCTGCTTTCTTTTTTGCCAATAGAAGTTCCTGTTCGTATTTTTTTCGGTCCGTTATATTAAAAAAAGTACTTTTGTAGCCTAATACATTTCCTTTATCATCTCTAATTTGTTTAGAATTAAGTAAAACCGGAACATTTCCACCTCCTTTTACAGTCAATTCATAATAAAGCTCATTGACAAAGCCTTGCATTTTTATAAGCGGAGCATGGTGTGTTTCATAAAATATTTTTCCGCCAATGGTTATCAGGTCCTGAAATCTTTTCAGGTTAATTATTTCTGTTTTTTTTTGGCCTGTCCAATTTGCAAAAGTCATGTTCGCCCTCACAATTTTGCCATCTGGCAAAGTCGATAAGTATCCGCAGGGAGCATGTTCATAAAGGTCCTCTAATGAATCGAGGATCAGGGCATTCGCAATATGAACAGAATTATCTTCCAGACGATAAGTATTCCTTTATATGTAAAATGGTTTCTTCAGGTGCACTTAGGTTGGGGCAATGGCCTGTAGCACTCATTATAACAAGTTTATTGTTCATCAGGTTTTTTGCAAGGTAATGCCCAACTTCAATCGGGGCAATTACGTCATCTGAACATTGAAGTATCAGGGAAGGGGTTTTTAATTTATGAAGATCTGCGCGGTTATCAGAAGTGAAAGTTACCCTGGCGAAATTTTTTGAAATCTCAGGATCGCTGGCGCAGAAGCTGTTAGCAAGTTCTTGGCCAAGTTGTGGAGTTTCACTGTTTCCCATAATTACGGGTGCCATCGCACCTGACCAGCCTAAATAATTACTATCCATTGAGTCAAGTAAACCATCAATATCTTCTTTGGAAAAACCTCCTACGTAATCTATATCATTCATGTACCTTGGGGAAGGCCCAATCATGATGATCTTTTCAAACATCTTTGGGTCCTTTATCGCTGCAAGGGTACCAATCATTGAACTTACAGAATGTCCTACAAATATGACATCCTCTAAATTCAGCGAATAGCATACTTCCAGAATGTCATTTGCATAGGCCTGAAGATGATTGTATCTGGAGGATGAGTATGAAGAAAGATCTGAATGACCAGATCCTACGTGATCAAACAATACAATTTTGTAATCGTTTACAAAGGCAGGAGTAACATAACGCCACATATTCTGGTCACAACCAAATCCATGGGCAAACATCATAGCTTTATTTCCCTTGCCTGAAACCTTTATATTATTTCTTTTTACCAAATCCATATTGCTGGAATTATATAGTGAATCAATAATTGATTGAAATTAACATCTAGATAAATACCAACCTTTTGCATCAATAATTAAAATTATTATTTATTATATCTAAAAATTGGACTGATTCAAGTCAAAAGTATAAATCAAAAAAAATCGTACCATGTTTTTAGAATGGTTAATGCTTAATGTATTACAGATATTTTGAAATTATCCATTATTTGCTCCTTTGTTTTTTCTATAGGATAAGTATCCTTGTTTACAATCTGGCATGACTATTGGGAAAATAACTTTGCACATAAAATGCTTAATATTCTTAACCCTCAAATCACAATTTAATGAAACACACATTTCTGGTTTTTTCAATGTTTTTAACCTGTTTATCTTCTCAGGCGCAGTTCAAAATGTCCCGGTTTGAAGACTCAGATTCCCTTACTAACGTGATTATTGCTTCCGATACTCTTACCCCAAGAAAAGGTGAAAAGCAATTGACTTTTGCTTTGGCAGATAATTCCGGTTTCTTTATGTTCAAAAAATACTGTTCCCCAAAATTTGCAACCAGGTTTGGGTTTTCAGGAAATTATAATGTTTCAAACCAAAGTGTGCCGCAACCTTCAGCACCCTCAAATGAAATTAAATCAGGGTCGTTTGATTTCCAATTATTTTTTGGTTTTCAACGTTCATTTGGAAATTTCAAAAGATTTGAACCTTATATGGGTATGGACCTTGGGTTAGGTAACAGAATGCAATCTTATACATCTACAACTTATAGTCCTTCAACCGGGTTAGGTAATAATCCTACAGCAGTGATTGAAACAAAGGATGAAAGGAAAGTTTATTTTAGTCCTTTAGCTAGTTTAACACCGTTAATAGGTTTTAATTATTACATCGCCGAACGCTTTGCCTTGGGTGCGGAATACAGAATCCCAATAGTTAACTTTAATATGGTCAGTAATAGTAAGTCAACTGTCACACAAAAATACGCAAACGGTACAAGCAATTCACAGGAATTAAAAGATTCGGATATGGTAAATGTTTCCGGCAATTTCAGGGGAATGGCTTACATAACAGCTACAATCTTTTTAAACAGTCATTGTAAAGGTTTTTGCAGAAGAAAAGAATAATACCTCCCAATTCTGAAATAATAAAAAGAGGAAGGCTGTTCAGCTTTCCTCTTTTTATTGCTCTTATGAAGTTGTGTTATAGTTTGTTAATTTCCAGGATTCCAATCCTTTTTCGGTACATTTATCAAGAAATTGATTAATAATAAATGTTGTTATAGGATCAGATTGTCGAATTGGCACATTAATTGTGTTAATAAATTATAATTTAATATTGAATTAGTCAAATTAAACTAGAAGTATGATGAAATATATTTTTGCCATTGCCGCATTTTTACCTCTTTTGCTATTTGCCCAAAATGAATCTCAAGGTAAATACGTTTATTCTGAAGTAGTTGAAGTAAAAAATTCAACTGCTAAAATTCTAACCACAAGGGCAATGGATTTTTTAACTTTTAAGAAAGTTGAAGCCAAAACTGTTGGTAACATCATAAGCGGCATTGGCACATTTAATGTTACTTACCCAAGTGTAAAAAAAGGTTTTGATGTAGGTCATGTCAAATTCAATATCAAAATAATGGTAAAGGATGGCAAGTATAAATTAGACCTTACCAATTTCAGGCATGAAGGGATTCACGGAAAAAGTTCTGGCGGACCTTTAGAATTAGAAAAAGCAGAATGTGGGGAAGCACAAATAATGGCAACTGCCTGGGAAAAAATCAAAGAACAAACACAGGAACAGATAAAGACATATGTTAAAGAATTAAAAACCAAAATGGGTAATCCTGTTAAGGTTGCTGCTCCAAGTTCCGATTTTTAAGAATAAAAAAAGTGTATCCAAACATCAGTTCGGATACACTTTTTTTATTAGTGTCAATCTGAAGTTATTATTAAACAACAGGTTTTTTCATTTTCTCCCTGATTACTTCAATAACTACAGGGATCAGCGAAATGCCGATAATGGCAACCAGCACAACTTCAAAGTTTTTTTCCACGAACGGTAAGCTGCCAAAGAAATAGCCACCAGCAATACAAACACCCACCCAAAGCAGGGCTCCAACAATGTTGTATTGTATAAATTTTCCATAATTCATTGTGCCAATTCCGGCAACAAAAGGAGCAAAAGTCCGGACTATTGGTACAAAACGGGCCATAATAATGGTTTTTCCACCATATTTTTCATAAAAAGCCTGGGCTTTGTGAAGATGTTCTTTGTTCAGCAGCTTATAATTTCCGCTGAATACTTTAGGACCAAGAAACTTTCCGATATGATAATTAACTGTATCTCCCAATATTGCCGCAACTGTCAGCAAAGCGAATATTGCCCAAATATTTAAATTATTTTGAGGAAGCGCAGCCAATGCACCAATGGCAAAAAGCAAGGAGTCTCCTGGTAAAAATGGCATCACTACAAGGCCGGTTTCAACAAAAATCACGAGAAAAATTACCGCATAAAACCATTGGGGATAATTGGTTATAATATCACTCAGGTGATCTTTGATGTGAAGAATAAAATCAAGCATTGTTTTTAAAATTTCCATGTAACGTTTTTGTGTAATGAATTTAATATAAAAGTCAATTATGAATTAAATTATAAATGATTATTTGATAATGAAGGTTAGTTAAACTGAACTCCAACACACAACTCTCAACACACAATTCAAAACTGATTAATATCCGCCTGAATATCTTCTGATTATCCATTCTGTTGTTATGATTGCAAGTATGAGACAGAAATACCAGATTTCGTTTATAAGCTCTCTCGTTTTTTCAGAGCTTTTCCAAATAGCCTTTGCCTGAAACTTGTCCAGGTCTGCCAAAAGCTGGTTTAAATTCGTCAGAGCATAAAACTTACCTCCGTTTTTATTACTCAATTCTCTAAGCAACTGATGGTCTGCAGTCAGGTTAAGCATTTCAAGTTTTCTTTCTTTCACTACAAATTCAGAATTGGCTGTCAGTGTTTTTCCTCCGGACTTGGTTGAGCCAGCAATTTTGTAAATCCCCGGCGCCAAAGTGGGTAGACCTAATGTAGTATTTCCCTCTGATGATTGAAAATTTATGGATTTCTGTTTTTTATTTTCTGCAGCCAAAGAAAAGACAAAGGTTCCTTCGTTTATCCTTTCATATATATCATTGTATAGTTCTGTTTCTATCTGAACCTGATCACCTTCAAAATATTCCTTTTGAAGAGGATAAATTCTGAATTTACGCTTGTCCTCTTTGCTGGATAGGTATTGAACTGATTTTAATATGATCTCGTCAATATTTTTTGAATTTTCAGTTGCATGCGCTTCATACATCCTCCACAACCAAAGCCCGCCTGTTAAAAGTACTCCGGTTTTCCTTTCGTTCTGGCCAAATATCAACAGCGGTTTTTGTGTCTGTACACCATTTATTTTTTGGTATAACAAAACATCAGTCCCTCCTTTTATCCGTACTTCACCAAAAGTCACTTCTACCGGAAGCAATTCAGAGATGAGCGGACCAGAGCCTTCACTTATTCTGAATTTTGAAAAAGAAGGATTGACGATTGCCTGTGCCTGATCTGTTTGGTTGCGGGAAGCCACCTCAACTAAACCGTTTTCGGAATTAAACCTCCCATAATCTGTTCCACTGCCGGCTATATAAAGTAGAGAGGTGTTTTCTTTGATAAAATTCCGGGCTTCAGGAACATCGCCAATAAGGCAGTTCTGTAAAATTACAAGATCGAAATTCTTGGTTTTAGCATCACTTATTCCAGGTATGAGTATTTCAATGTTGATGTTTTCTGCTTTTAATAAAGCACTTCTTATCGCTTTAATATTAGGGTGGGGGGCACTAGCAACAATCAGGATGTTTTCCCTGTCATCTACAATATCTACATAAGCATTTTGAGTGTTGTTTTGAACATTGCCTTCTCCTTTAGCACGGGATATTTCAATTGAAAATCTTTGAAACCCTTTGACATCAGCAGGAACAAAAAAGTCTATAGATTCCTGATAAAAATCTGATTTAACTGAAATGCTTTTTTTTTCTATTAGCTCTTTGTTGTTTTTCAAGGAGATTTCTGCTGACTCATTTGCATATCCTACGGCCTGAATATCAGCCCTTATGGTAAATTTGTTGCCTATAAAAGCTATTGAGTTGTTTTGAACTGACTTTAAGATCATATCTTTTCTGGCAGTGGTATCTCCAATACCCAGGCAAAAAATGTCGTTTCGGTAGGAATTGTAAACCGGAGAAACCCCAGAATTAAATATACCGTCGCTTATGAGTATGGAAGAACTATTTATTTTTTGATTAGTGCTTTCTTCCCCATCATATAAAAGTTTAGAAATATCTGATGAAGGAAAATTGAAAAAGATACTATCAGGGGAATTGATTTTTTTTCCTTGTATAAGAAGTGTTGGCTTAAATCCTTTATCCTCCAGTTTTTTTGAAATTTGGCCGATTGCGTTTCTTAGTTGACTTTCAGTATTTCCCGTCAAT
>JANYCH010000223.1 GCA_025360395.1 Cytophagales bacterium
ATTGCCAATAAAGCTTTCCTGATAAATATCTTCGGCTTTTTTCAGGTTATTGGTTTTTTCAAGATAGAACTTAGCAAGTTCAAGCCTTCTTTTATGATAAGCTGGGGAATTGTCACCATACAATTCTTTTGCAACTTTTATGATGGAAAGCAAAGTGTCCTCAACAGATTTTAGTTTTCTTTCCCTTCTGTCCAGTAAAATGTAAATTTCCTGTGCCTTTATTCTGCTCGGATGATATAGAGGAATGAAATTATTTTGGTTGATAAGTACATCTAGCCTTTCTTCTACCCTGTTATATTTGAATTTTTTTGCAGTGAACCATTCCTCTCTTAGTTCATTATTTGCAAAGTATATATTATTCTTTTTAAAATACATCCTGGTCTTTCGTTCTACAAACGTCATGGATTTTCGGGGAGTGGATTCAAAATCGTCTTTGATCATCAAACCATACAAAACCTTGTCGAATGCATTAAAATAATACATGTCTTTTCGTTTTTTTACAGATTTTAAGGCATCTTCATAAAGGTTTTTGGCTTTTCGCAAATTGCCAGCTTCTTCTTGTTGCTGGGCCAAAAGGGTTGAATTTGCAGAATAAACAGGATTTTTTATTCCTAAGTTGGGTTTTATCCAATTGTTGCTGATTGAAAGAAGGGAATCGGCTTTTGAATATAATCCACGTTCATAAGCAGAGCGGGCACGCACGGCAGTTGCCCATGCATAAGCTGTTTTTCTTTTTGTGACTTCCGCCGAACTAAGTTTTACCTGCTTTATTTTTCCTTTAGAGTCTTTAATTGATTCTGTCCTAACTATTTTACTTAACAAGAGAGGTTCTGCCAGTTTGGCAAGGCTATCTGCTGTTCTTAAAAACCCGGCTTCTAAGTTAATTCTGCTTTTTAAGAGGAAATAGGAAGGTAAGAATGCCTTATTTTTATTTTTTGAATTATTAAAAGCCGCTAATCCTTTCTCTAATGTATTTTGAGCTTTTCTGCAATTACCATAAGTAAAGTAAATATCAGCGATCTCCAGATAAGTTTGACTGGCTACTGCACCTGTGTCGTTGTAAACTTTCTTAGTAAGGTTAATTGCTTCCAGAATGGAACTTTCAAAGCTGTAATGGTTTCCCATAGCAATAAGAAATTGGGCTTTGTTAGTATATGCCTTAATCCCCGCTTCGCTGAAAGTCAGTCCTTTTTTTGCAAGAGAAGAAATAATTGATTCATTCTTTTTATTCGCCTTTCCAGGTAATCCTTTTTGGTAAAACGCATCTATTTTTGAAAAGCTTTTATTGTATTTAGATTGAGCATAATTATTGGTGCTTATTAAAAATCCAACTATGCAGAAGAAAGATGAAAGAGATTGTAAATTCTTCATTTATATGTTATTGTGTGGAATCAAAGTATAAAAATAGCTATGAAAGTCTGTAATTCAATTTTTATGGATTTATTAAAACATTAGGTTATTAAAGCGGGGCAAGAGTAAGTATTGTAATATTGTATCTGGATTAATCAGGTTCAAATAGCAAATCAGGAAAAAATTCTTTTCAGCTTTACCAACTATTTCAATGAAGCCAATAAAAATCATTATCATCAGTATTTTTGTTCTTTCTGGTGGCTTAATCAGTCTCTTATTTCAACAAAAATCGAATAGGATCAATGACCAGCTAAGCAAAAAATCCTTAGGTTGGAACCCCGTCGCCATAAAAAAAATGGTTATTAAAAGAGAAGGTCATGATTCTATTTTATTAACTAAGGGAGATGGTATCTGGAAAACTAATAGAAAATTTGACGGTATGGGGGTAGCTTCCCAATTGCTTTTATATTTATCAACCATTCAGATTGAAAACAGTCCAAAAAACACTTTGAAAGAGGAAATTTTTACAAATCCAATAAGCCTGACAACTTTCGATAAAAATTCTGCTCCTATTAACAGGCTTTTAATAGGAAAAGATGTTGCAGCAGGGCTGTGTGCAGCCAGGTTAAATAACGAGCAATCAATAAAATTACTCCATAGCAACCTTAACAATAAATCTTTGCGGATTTTACTGGATTCATTACTTTAAGTTGCTTGAAACTAACTAATTACTAATGGTTATGTCTTCCGCCTACCTGTAAGCAAACCAAACATTTATGTAGGAAGTTTTTAATTTTTTGTTAAATTTGCGAGTTAATTATACTTCCCTGTTAAAATAAATTCCAATGAGATTTATTATTTCTTCCTCTGCACTTTTGAAGCAACTTTCCGGCATTAGTGGGGTAATTGCGTCCAATCCTATTGTCCCAATACTGGAAAATTTTCTTTTTGAAGTGAAAGAAACAACCCTGATCATAACTGCATCTGATATGCAGACTTCTATGATCACCGAAATGGATGTGGAATCCAAAAAGGGCGGGAGTATTTGTGTGCCGGCGAAGATCCTGATTGAAACATTAAAAAATCTTCCTGAACAACCACTTACTTTTACAATTGATGAGGAAACATATAGCATAGAAATAAGCTCTGACAGGGGTAAATATAAATTGTCTGGTGAAAACGCAACAGACTTTCCTAAAGCACCGGTAATCAAAGGAGGAGATGCTCTTGAAATGCCTTCAGATATTTTATTAAGGGCCATCAACATGACTTTGTTTGCCGCAAGCAATGATGAATTAAGACCTGCAATGACTGGTGTGTTCTTAAATATGACAGATACAAATGTGACTTTTGTCGCAACTGATGGCCATAGGCTGGTACGTTACAGAAGGGTAGATATAGCTTCTGATGCCAATACTTCCATATTAATTCCTAAAAAGGCACTTACACTTCTTAAATCATCTTTGCCTTCTGACAATACTTTGGTAAAGCTGGAATTCAATACATCAAACGCTTATTTTAGTTTTAACAATACCAAAATGATCTGCAGGTTGCTTGATGAGCGCTTCCCGGATTATGAAAATGCAATTCCTGTTAATAACCCAAGTAAATTGGCAATAGACAGAAGCGAGTTCTTAAATTCTTTAAAAATTACATCCATTTACGCCAATAAAACTACTCACCAAGTGAGGTTAAAAATGGCCGGAAGTGAACTTCAGATCAGTGCTGAAGATATTGATTTTAGCAACGAAGCAAACGAAAGGCTTTCCTGTGACTTCACCGGAGATGACATGGAAATAGGATTTAATGCCAAATTCCTTCTGGAAGTATTAAATACAATGGATGCAAGAAACATTACAGTCAATCTTTCTGCCCCTAACCGTGCTGGTGTTATTAATCCTTCAGAACAATTAAAAAATGAAGATCTTTTAATGCTGGTAATGCCTGTAATGCTTAATAGTTATGCATAAGTAAAATCCGTCCTATTTATTACCTGCCTCTGATCCAAACATCAGGGGCTTTTTTTATTTTATTTCAATCTAATTTTTATTAACTCCGTACAATTCGTAATAGTCATTAGCTATCCATCTTAATTGAAAATGAAATACACTATTATTCAAACCAGTCAGTTAACGTCAGTAAAAAGTCAGGTAGAACATTTAAAGAAGCAAATTCAGGAGGCAACGCATTTTATCAAGGATATAGAAAATGGAAAATTAGATACAGATCTTCAAGCCGGCAAGGATGGAAGCCTAGATGGTCTTGCAGGTGCCTTGGTAAGCATGAGAAATAAAATGATAAAGCTTGCTGATGAAGAAAGACAACGCAATTGGGCAACTGAAGGTCTTGCAGGTTTTGTAGATATTTTAAGGAATAACAACGATGATCTTAAAAAGCTAAGCGACAATATCCTTAAGAACCTGGTGAAATACCTTAAAACTAACCAGGGTTGGTTATTTATCCTCAACGACAACAATCCTGACAGAAATTTTCTGGAGTTAACAGCCTGTTATGCGTATGATCGCAAAAAGTTTTTAGAAAAGGAAATTGAAATAGGAGAAGGATTGGTAGGGCAGGTATTCCTTGAAAGGGAATCAGTTTATATGACACAGGTACCAAAGGATTATTCACAGATTACCTCTGGTTTAGGTGATGCTGTACCGTCTGCCATTTTTATTGTTCCATTGAAGGTAAATGAAGAAATTTTTGGAATCCTTGAGATAGGTTCTTTTCATGAAATTCCTCAATATCAAAGAGACTTTGTGGAGAAACTTGCAGAAAGCATTGCTTCTACAATTGCAAATGTGAAGGTAAATGAAAGAACAAAAATCCTTTTATCTCAAACTCAGGAGCAAACAGAACAATTACGGTCACAGGAGGAAGAAATGAGGCAAAACCTTGAAGAACTTCACGCTACTCAGGAAGAAATGGAAAGAAAATCCAGCGAAGTTGAAAGCAGGATTGAAGGTTTAAATACAATAGGGATAGCAAGCATAGATTTTGATTTGAATGGTGTTGTCTTAAATGCGAATCATTCCTTTTTGGAAATTATGGGTTACACCTTGGAAGAGATAAAAAACAGGCACCATAGGATGTTTGTTGACCCAGCAGAAGCTAACAGTAAAGAATATGAGCAGTTCTGGTCAAACTTAAAAAGTGGTAAATCTCAGCTTGGTGAATACATCAGGAATGCTAAAAATGGTAATAAAATATATCTAAAGGCATGTTACAGTATAATTAACGATACTTATGGAAATCCTTTAAAAGTGGTAAAGCTGGCTTATGATATTACCGAAAAGCACGAAATACAAAAGCAGCTCGAGAAAAAATAAACCCATTATCCCCTTCTTATGATCCCTTTATAAATTTTAAAATTACCCATGCCTAAAACCTGCAGTCTGTAAGAAACAGACACCAACAAAACGCCTAAACCATATTTTACGCTCCTTTTAAAATTTATACTGCTTGCTTCAGGGAAATACTTAGTAGGACAAGAAACCTCACCAATATTAAAACCTGCATAAGCAATTTGCCCCATCATCTCATTGTCAAATACAAAATCGTTGTTGTTGAATGACAGAGGTAGAGTTTCTAAAACTTCTCTTGTAAATGCTCTGTAGCCCGTATGGTATTCAGAAAGTTTTTGGGACATCATTACATTTTGGAAGAAAGTCAAAAACCTGTTTGCAACATATTTATAAAAAGGCATTCCTCCTTTTAACGCTCCCTGTCCAAGGATCCTGGAAGCCAGCATAACATCATAAAGACCATGAGCTATAGGATATATCATAGCTTCTAGCAAAAGAGGTGTATATTGGTAATCGGGATGTAACATTACAATTATATCTGCACCGTTTTCTAAAGCCTTGTTGTAGCAAGTTTTTTGATTGCCTCCATAGCCTTTATTTAATTCGTGCCGTATAACAGTATTAATTCCTAATTCTTTGGCTTTTAAAAAAGTTTGGTCTCTGGAATGGTCGTCAACTAGGATAACTTCGTCAACTATGTTAAATGGGATTTCTTTATAAGTTCGTTCTAAAGTAGGTTCTGCATTATAAGCAGGCATTACAACAACAATTTTCTTTCCGGCTATCATTAAAATAAAGTCAAAGTCCCAAATTTAAGTATACCATTGATATTTTCTAAAAAATTATGAATTTAGGTTAAATCACATTTAGGAAATAAATGGTGGTATTTGAGATAAAGATATTTTCTTAATATAATTAAAGTATGGTCAAGTTTAAATATATATATAAAGCTATCATTTTTATAGTTGTTAGCATTTTGATTTTAACATGTCAGAGGAAGTCACATGAAATGAACCCTGGTATAAAAGTCCATTTCAATAAGCTGAATATAATCTGGAATGGTGTAAACAGGATAATTGGGGGTGTGCCTGTGCTTGAAAATACAAATATTAAATGTCATGAAGTACATACAGTAGAAAATGATACAAACTTTATTTTTGAATTTCTTCATAACTTTGAAGATCATGTCGAGATAAAAGCAATAATCTCCCCAAATCACAATAGTATTATATTTTACTTAAGCCCCAATAATTATCATACTCAAAAGGCATGCGACTTTGTAAGTATGTTATTTGAAGAACTTCCTCAAATAGAGGTTATACAAGCTTATAGAAATGGGGTTAACTCACTAATTACTGAAAAGGATAGCTTAAAGGACTCAACAGATTTCCTGATCATAAAATACAAAGACCAAAAGTATGGGGCATTGATTCCTTTGCATGGCAAGGGCTACACAGCATCATTGGGAAAATATAAAAATATGTTTGGAATAAAATCCTACCATACTAAAGATGGCCACAATGAAAATGAAATTCCAATTGCTATAATGGCTTTTGGAAATGATAAGGATGCCCTTAAAAGAACACTCAATAATGAATCAATAATAAAAAATCTACCGATCGAATTTTAATTAACAATTAACTATCTTATCCTGTCTGCAGACCTCACAAGGTCTTCATCTTTTTTAATATAATAATTTGCTGCAATGTTAAAAAGCAAAGCAAAAATGGGAAGAAAAAATCCAAGTTTATAATCTCCGTAAAGCGGATGTGGCACAAGCTTATCACCTTCTATAATCTGATAATTTAACAAGGCGATTATGATAATGAGGAGCAAAGTATTTACAAAACCAAATTTCATCTGCCGTACCCTTTTTTTAAAGCTTACTAAGGAAACCAGGGCTAAAAGAGAAACAATTCCAGCTAAAATAAGGATATGGATCATACTTGATTCTGCCACACTAATATTTGATAACTGATGCTCTCCTAATGATCCATTGTAATAAGTAAGTGACATTGGCGTCAATACAATTTCATCAGCAGTTTTTTCATTCACTTTAACCCAAACTTTTGAAAAACAAAAGCCTATCATTGAAGCAATTACGACAGTTAAAAAAATTGTTTGAATTCTTTGAATCATGATAATGTAATATTCAGGCAATGTTCGTCAAAAAATAAATATATTTTAAATGTTTAGGCTATTTTCTGCAAATCTGCCGGGCCATGGGTCGGGTTTTAAGCCTGGTTTTTGGGATGCTGCAACAGCCAACCTGTCACACCTTTCATTTTCTATATGTCCCGCATGCCCCTTTAACCAAACAAATATAACTTTTTGTCTTCTGAATAAAGGTATAAAACGCTGCCATAAATCTGCATTTTTTTTTCCCTTAAAACCTGTTTTTTGCCAATTCCACAACCAGCCTTTTGTAACGCTGTCTACAACATATTTAGAATCAGAATAGATCGTTACATCAAGGTTAATTCTTGTCAGGGCTTCAAGTGCTGCTATTACACCCATTAATTCCATCCGGTTATTTGTGGTCTCAAGAAAACCATCTGAAAGTTCTTTTTTAACCCCGTTAAACTCAAGGATAGCCCCATAACCACCTGGACCAGGATTGCCACTACAAGCTCCGTCTGTGTAAATGTTTACCATTTTAAATTACTGTGATCAGTTGAATTTACCGATTTTCAGCATAAATCCAAGCCTATGTCCTTTCTGTAATATTTTTTTGACCATGTAATTTTTTCTGCGGCTGCATTGGTTTTAATCAGGGCGTCCTGAATGTTTTCTCCTAATGCTGTCACAGCTATCACCCTGCCACCAGAATTAACTAAATCGCCATTCTTTAGCGAGGTTCCGGAATGAAAAACCACTGCATCTTTTACATTCTGCAAACCACTTATGCTAAAGCCCTTTTCAAAATCTTCCGGATAACCACCGGAAACTAACATTACCGTTGTGGCTGTTCTAGGGTCTACATCTAAAGTAAGTTGGCTTAATTTCTTTTGGCCCAGTGCAACAAAAATATCAACCAGATCAGATTTTATTCTTGGTATTACCGCTTCTGTTTCGGGATCACCCATTCTGGCATTATATTCAATAACAAAAGGATCGCCAGAAACACTTATTAAACCAAAAAAGACAAAACCGGTATAGTTTATCCCTTCTGATTTTAAACCCGCGATAGTAGGATCAATTATCCTTTCTTTTACTTTTTTCATGAATACCTCATCGGCAAAGGGAACCGGCGAAACAGCGCCCATGCCTCCTGTGTTCAATCCTGTATCTTTTTCACCTATTCGTTTATAATCTTTTGCTTCGGGTAAAAGTAAATACCCTTCGCCATCGCAAAGTGCAAAAACAGATACTTCAATACCAGTCAAAAATTGTTCAACAACGACAGTAGCACTTGATTCTCCGAATTTTTTGTCTGCAATCATTTCATTTAATGCCGAAACTGCTTCTTTATGTGTTTCAGCTATAATTACACCTTTTCCGGCAGCCAATCCATCAGCCTTTAATACTACCGGTAAACTGTGTTTAGATACATATTCGATACCAGAATGGAGTGAATTCTGATTAAATGTCTTGTAAGAAGCTGTTGGAATGGAATATTTAAGCATGAACATTTTGGAAAAATCTTTACTTCCTTCCAATTGAGCCCCTTTTTTGTCTGGCCCAACAACAATTAGGTCCTTTAATTTAGGATGTGATAATAGGTGGTCCTTAATGCCCTTGACCAGAGGCACTTCCGGCCCGACCAATACAATTTCTATGTTGTTTTCCAATATAAGTTTTTCAATGGAATCAAAGTCGTCCACTTTTATATTGGTATTTACACCCAATTTTTCAGTTCCCGGGTTCCCGGGTGCCAGGTAAAGTGAACCGCATTTAGGGCTTTCTTTTAGTTTCAAAGCAAATGCATGCTCACGTCCTCCCGAACCTACTATTAATATATTCATTAAACCGGCTTATACAAAGTTCTTTCAAAAGCAAAACTACCAAAATGAACAACAAGTATGTTGAGTATTTTCCGGATTTGTGCGACCTTTTATACTTTCTGGCATAGATTATTACGTTATTAAGGAGAATTTATTCGTCATTATATGTACAGGTTAATTATTGTATTTGCTCTTTTCTTTATTAGTTCACAGGCATATTCCCAAAATACCCACACTTGTGATTCTTTATTGCTGGCAGATTATGACTTTTGGTATTCAAAGGCAGATGCGATTATACAAGGTCAGGTCATTAAAATCAAAGACCATAAACGCCACTCGAATTACACAATTCAACCTGTAAGGGCCTTTGCCGGTGCCAGTGAACAATTTGTTCTAAAACAAAATCTTAGCCCTAAATGGTTTAGTTTTGAGATCGACACAAATTATGTTTTTCTGATATTCAGAAAATACAAAGATGAAATTTTTCTTCCCTGCGTCATTTTTGGTAAAGCCTCTAAAATGACAGCACTTGTAGAGCGGTATGAAAGATATTGCGGAGTTGAGCCAATTAAAGATAATTGTTCTTGCAATCCGGTTTATGATCCTGTTTGTGGATGTGACGGATATAATTACAAAAATCCCTGTGAAGCTGCTTGTGATGGCATTTATGATTTTTTCCGCGGACCTTGCTATTCGATAACTCCGATGATGAAAAAGGAAGTCAAGGAATAAACATTCTAACTTATAGTAAATATCACATAATGCACAATTTCCCCTTTTGAAGTAAACATCTCTTCATAAACGGTTCTAATTCCGAAATGGGAATCTTTCAATTCAGACTCATAAAAGGCGGTAGTCTCGAATAAGATTCTTCCTCCATATCTTTTTACCATGTCCACTGTAAAATGGTGCAATGGGGCATTATCTGTTTTTAAATGAATTTTGCCTCCGGGTATCATCAATTTTTTGTAAAGATTTAAAAAACCTTCGCTGGTCAAGCGGTATTTTTCCTGAAAATCTAAGGGCTGAGGATCTGGGAACATAATGTAGATTTCTGACACTTCGTTTTCTACAAAGAACTCTTCCATGTATTGAATCGAAGTTCTCAGAAAGGCGGCGTTTGTTAACCCCTCTTCAATCGCAGTCTGACTTCCCTTCCAAAGTCTTGCACCTTTAACATCAACCCCAATAAAATTTCTGTCAGGAAAGTTTTTTGCAAAAGCTAATGTCAATTCTGCACGACCACAGGCAAGTTCAAGAATTATTGGGTTGTTATTTTTGAAAAATTCGGAATTCCACTTTCCTTTTATAGTAGTATACCATTCCTTCCCATATTCAATTACATTTTTACTTTGGGAATTTTGTTCAAATCTTTGGAGTTTCTTTCGGGCCACCCTTTTTTAATTATTAATTAATAATTATTAATTAGCTGGTTTATAGATATTTGCAAAAATAAAACACTTGCTAAACCAGCCGTCAGTTATTCCTTTTAAGTTAAATAGCTGCAAATCTAAGTATTAAAGTCTTTTTAGTTACCTTTGTTGGCTAATTCCCGCCTTAAGGGCCAAGATATCAAACGTGCTTCACAAGTTTTTGATGGCTTAGCCAAAAGGCGATAACCATTAAAATAATGTCAATCACAACCTTTGCAGAGCTTTCCTTATCGGAAGGCATCAACAAAGCCCTTGAAGAAATGGGCTTTACAACTCCCTCACCTATACAAGCACAAGCTATTCCGGTTCTTCTGGAAGGGCGCGATGTAGTAGGTCAGGCACAAACAGGAACAGGAAAAACCGCTGCTTTCGGTATCCCGCTTATCGAGATCATCGATCCTGAAATGAAAAAAGTTCAGGGCATCATCCTTTGTCCTACCCGCGAACTTGCTGAGCAGGTTATGGGAGAAATCAAAAAACTTTCTAAATACACTAAAGACGTTCGTGTTGTAGCTATTTACGGAGGTCAGTCTTATGACCGTCAGATCAAAGCTATCCGCGATGGTGTACAAATAGTTGTGGGAACTCCTGGTCGTGTTATTGACCACATCGACAGAGGTACTCTGAAACTTGAAAACATCAAAATGCTTGTTTTGGATGAGGCTGATGAAATGTTAAACATGGGATTCCGTGACGACATTGAAACAATTCTTTCTGAAACTGCTGAGGCTGACAGACAAACTGTATTGTTTTCTGCTACCATGCCGAAACCAATTCAGGACATTGCAAGAAAATTCCAGAAAGATCCGGTTGTAATCAAAGTAACCCGTGAGGAGCTTACAATCAGCACTATCACACAGAAATATTTCGAAGTAAGGGACGAATATCGTACCGAAGCTATCACCCGTTTGATCACTGCCAATGCTTTTGCTAACGTAATTGTGTTTTGTAACACGAAAATGAAAGTAGACAACCTGGTAGACGAATTGAATGCCAAAGGTGTTTTAGCTGAGGGTCTTCATGGCGACATGCAGCAGGCCCAGCGTAACAATGTAATGGGCAAGTTTAAAGAAAAACGAGTTCAGGTATTGGTAGCGACTGATGTTGCAGCACGTGGTATTGACGTAGATAACCTAGAGGCCGTAATTAACTTCGACCTTCCAATGGACGAAGAAAGTTATGTTCACCGTATTGGTAGAACTGGTCGTGCAGGTAAACTTGGTTCTGCCTTCAATTTAGTGACTGGCCGCAAGGACCAGAGAAAAATTCAGGACATTGAAAGATTTACAAAAGCCACTATTGAGAAAGGTACCATCCCAACTCTTAGTGAGATAAAAGATATCAGAAGAAAGAAATTCCAGGGCTACATGCAGGAGTATGTTGCTACAAACAACCTTGATGAGGCTATTGCTTCAGTAATGGAGTTTGGTGAAAATGGTATTTCTGCTGAAACCCTTGCAGCTGCATTATTAAATATGCATCAGGCATGGAAGCATGTTGATGTGTCTGATAACATTGAATTGAGACAAGGTTCAGGCGACAGGAGAGAAGGCGGCCGCAGCGAAAGAGGTGGTGAGCGTGAAAGCCGTTTCGGAAGAGACAGAGACAGTGGACGCGGTGACAGGAACGGCAGAAGCAGTGATCGTTTTGAAAGAAGCGGCAGCAGAGAAAGAACTTCATCCTTCTCGAATGACAGACCTGAAAGAGGAGACAGACCAGAAAGAGGAGGAGACAGAGGAGATCGCAGAGCACCTTCTGACCGTCCGACAGATCCAAATACAGTAAGGTTATTTATCAATTTGGGAAGAGAACAAAATGTTCGTCCTGGAGATATTGTTGGAGCAATTGCAGGAGAAGCAAGAATACCTGGCCGTGATATCGGACAAATAGACATTTATGACAAATTTACTTTTGTGAATGTTCCAAATGAACACGTTGACCCTATTATCAGATCAATGAAAAACAACACGATCAAAGGACATAAAGTGAATATTGAGGTAGCGAAATAATCACTTCTTGATATTGATAATGAAAGCCGCTGAATCTCAGCGGCTTTTTCTGTTTAAATTCACCTGATGAAAAGTCCTGACTATGTAAATATTTCGATAAACAAACCTTATAATGTCGCAAACATTAAAACCTAATGCACCAGGTTAAGGCCAGTGACACAAAACTGATTGAAAGATTGGCTACTTGGTATTTCGAAGAGTGGGGCATACAAAAAGAGAGGACAATTGCTAGATTAGCAAATATTCCAAATCACGACGTACTGGTTCAATTAGTATTAAAGGTAGGAAATAGGATTGTAGCTACCGGCGGATTACACCACAATACAGGCCTCACCCTCATTTTCCCGAAGTACAAAGCCTTATCTCCCTGGATCGCCCAGCTTTATACTGATAAACCGTATAGAGGAAAGGGATATGGTTCGTTATTGCTAAAAATGTTAGAAGAGTTTGCTTTAAAATCCGGTATTTCTCAAGTATATCTTTTTACCTCAACTGCAGAAAAGATTTATAAAAAAAGGGGCTATAAGCAAATTGAACGAGTAAAGTACAGGAATGCGGAAAATGTGGTGATGGAGAAGAATTTATCAAAATAGGGGATTGATAAGCTTAAAGATTGATAACCGTACTCAAAAGCAACTTAGGTAGGTTTTATTTAAGAATAGGTAGATGAGATAGAGTGTTTGCGTAACATATATCAATCGGACGCCTAATTTTTTTTAACAAAATGTATTTAACAAAATGTTACATACATTTTGTACATTTGGCAGATGAAAACAGAAGTACTCAATCCATTTCCTGTTACCACCTATATTTCTAATATATATTTCTGTAACAGGGAATTAGAAATAGAAACTTTGAAAAAAAATGCTCAAAATGGTTTACATACTAGCTTGTTTGCCCAGAGGAGAATTGGTAAAACGGGATTAATCAAGCATTTTTTTTACCATATTCAGAAAGAAAATGAAATAAAGTGTCTGTATATAGACATCTTTTCGACACAAAATCAGACAGAATTCACCAAAATGCTTTCCAACGAAATCTTTAGAATATTTCCTCCAGGTAAGAGCATTGGTAAAAAATTCCTTGAAGCTATTCAATCGTTTCGACCTGTGCTTAGTTACGATTCGCTTTCAGGTACGCCCGAATTGAGCCTCGACATAGCCGACTCTAAAACCAAAGAGAAATCTATCGAAGAAATATTCCGCTTTCTGGACAAACAACAATTTCCTCTGGTTATTGCAATTGACGAGTTTCAACAAATCACAGAATATCCCGAAAAAAACACTGAAGCCCTATTGCGAAGTATTATGCAACAAATGCAACATATCACATTTGTTTTTTGCGGTAGCCACTTAAGACTCATGTCCGAACTTTTCCACAATGCAAAACGCCCTTTTTACGCTTCTTGCCAAAGCATGTATTTGGGTAAAATAGCCGAAGAAGATTACTCTCCTTTCATCAAAAAGCATTTCGGAAACTCCAAACGAACCATTTCAGATGAAAGCATCGTCTTTATACTAAATTGGACTTGCCGGCATACTTATTACACCCAGTACCTCTGCAACCAGGTATTTGCAACTGGCAAAAGTAAAATTGAATTGAGCGATACACAACTGGTTTGCAAAGCCATACTGAATCAGGAGCAGATGATATTCTTCCAATATAAAAAACTTCTCACTGCCGACCAATGGCTTTTACTCATTGCGATGGCCAAAGAACAACGGGTAACCCAGCCTTACTCACACGGTTTTATCTCAAAATACAAACTAAAATCTTCTGCCAATGTAAAGCGGAGTTTGGAATCTTTATTGGAAAAAGAAATGTTGTATTCGGAAACCACTTCGGATGAAACCTATTACGAGGTATACGACAAGTTTTTGATGCGGTGGCTGGAAAGGGTATAATCATTTGGGATTAACAACTTATTTAAAAAACATGAAGTACAATTTAGATTCCATGCCTTCCCAGAAAGGTAGAATTGCGATAGTAACAGGAGCAAATAATGGTCTTGGTTTTGAAACCTCTTTGGGTTTGTTAAAAAAGGATCTCACGCTCATTATGGCTTGTCGCGATGTCCTGAAAGCAGAAAAGTCAAGAAAATTAATTTTAGCAGAATTACCAAAAGCAGACGTTCAAATCTTGGAACTAGATCTCAGCAGACTTGAATCTGTAAAATCTTTTGCTGAGCAGTTCTCATCACGTTTTCAAAGACTTGATTTGCTTATCAATAATGCTGGCATTATGATACCACCGTTTTCCAGAACTGTTGATGGTTTTGAAAACCAAATGGGTGTGAATTATTTTGGTCATTTTCTGCTCACCAACCTGTTATTTCCTGTTTTAAAAAATACGTCTGATTCGAGGATAATTTCTTTAAGCAGCATTGCACATAAACGAGGCAAAATTGATTTTAATAATCTTAACAGTGAACGAGGTTATAATAAAATGAGGGCTTACAGCCAAAGTAAGCTCGCCTGTCTGATGTTTGCCTATGAGCTTCAAAGGCGGATCGAACAAAATGGCTTAAATGTGAAATCAATTGCTGTACATCCAGGAGTCTCACCAACTAATCTTTTTCAAAATCAATCCCCTTTGGTATCCAAAATCTTTGGATTTTTATCCAGTTTTATGGCGCATAAACCAGAAGAAGCAGCAAAACCTACCTTATTTGCTGCTTTGAGTCCCGATATCCAAGGTGGAGATTTTATTGGACCAACTGGTCTTTTAGAAATAAAAGGTGATCCAGGCAAAGTCAAATCAAATTCGATATCCTACAATAAAGAATTAGCAAAACAATTATGGGAGGTTTCAGAAAAGCTGACGAAGAAAAGTTTTGCGGTATAATATCCTTAGAAGCATAAAACCAGAATGCAGTTACGACCTTGCTTATTTAGTCCTTATATTAATGATGAGATTTATTTTCAATTCCAATGCGTTCCGATTTTAGCGGAAAATCATTTGATGGTTTTATACATTGACATTATAATTTAGCAATAGCTCGTCCCCGCTAACACCCCTAATTCCCCAATTGTGCATTGGAGTTTCAAACAAAGTAATCTCAACATCTGTAGATCCGATGCCCAGTTGTTTGTCAAAGTGCTCAAAAATTAGATTGTACAAATTCTTTTTTGCTTCTATACTTCGACCTTCAAAAAGACTTATTTCAATTATTGTGTATTTTTGGCTCCTACCAATGGGATAGTAAAAACTGTCAGCTTCTAGATAAATAAAACGGTGAGCTTTTTTGTCTGCAGGATATTGAAAAGCTTCCATAATACACGAATGTATTACCTCGGATAACTTTTCTCTTATTGGATATAATTCCTCTCTAATTCCAAAAATCTTTATTTGTGACATCAGTTTACTTAATAAGCATTTTACAATAGTATTAGCAAGAATAAAGAAATGCTGATAATAATTTAAACATTATCACTTTTAATATTTTCTACATAAACTCTTTTAAACAAAAGACCCGGTCGTTAAGCCTTTGTCATTAGTAAATATTTTCTTTCCTTGCGATATGAAAATTATCATTATTAACGGTCCAAACCTAAATCTTGTTGGGGTAAGGGAAAAGAGCATTTATGGCGATAAAAGCCTGAATGAATACATTACTGACCTGAAAAAAAAGTACTCCAATATTCAGTTAGATTACTTTCAATCCAATGTTGAAGGTGAACTAATTAATAAGCTTCATGAAGTTGGCTTTTCTTATGATGGGATCATAGTGAACCTTGCCGGTTATACTCACACCTCAATTGCCCTTGCCGATGCTATTGCAGCCATTAATACGCATGTTGTAGAAGTGCATATCTCGAACATTCACGCCAGAGAAGAATTCAGGCACAAAAGTTATACAGCGGCTAAGGCCAAAGGATGTCTAACAGGATTTGGTTTAGCAGGTTATGAAATGGCCCTTAACTTTTTGCTGGGTACTTATTCGAGGTAATCAACCACCGGAATGCCCATTTCCATTTTATTTCCGGCATTGACACTTCAGCCTTGGTAAAATATGACAGCACTTCATTTTTTGAAAATCCTCGCATAACTGAAAGCGGAGCATCATTCTTCACCAGGTAAGAACTTGAAAAAAGGCTGGTGAGCCATTTAATAGAAAAATAAGCAAAAGGGTTTCTGTGCAGATCATTGATTACAAAACCAATTGTTGAATTTTGATCTATTAATTTTAGGTATTCTATTAAATGTTCATCATTCAGATGATGACAGAAAAGTGAGGAGATGATAATGTCAGGTTTAAAATTTAGTTTGGCTAAATCCTTATAATCAGATTGCACAAACGAGATATTTGAAAACCCTTTAGATTTGAAAGTTGCAAATTCAATTGCTTCCTTTTTATAATCCAAGCCGACTAAATTAGCTTTCCATGAGGCTTTTAAAGCCCATTTAGCAATGAAACGCAAGGTATCTCCTCCACCACTTCCAATGTCCAGTATTGTATATGTTTTTGAAGGGTCGGTAAGTAAACACTCTAAACCTAAGATGGTTACAGCATGCCCACCTAAATAAGTATTGATAAAATCAAGTTCAAGAAGATTCCTTTCCAGGTCTGAAAAAGGAATGTCATCTCTGTCTAATAGTTCTTTCTGGTAACTCCTTTTAGAAAAATCAGGCATCATCAGAATTGACCTGATTAACTATTCCACTACTGCTTTGTCTTTCTTAGCAATCAGGATAGAACCTACCATTGCTGCCAGCAATAATATTGAAATGATTTCAAAAGGAAGCGTGAATTCATTGAACAACACAATTCCCAGGTTTTTAATCAATCCAATATCAGTCTGAGGCAGATCGCTGTAAATCGGATCCAGTTTCCTGAATGCCCCTACAAACAAGGTTAGAAGTACACCACTTAGAATTACACCAATAAACTTGTAAAAAATAGGTTTTTGAGGTTCTGTTTCCGCATTCAGGTTTAGGAACATGATCACAAACAAGAACAAAACCATGATTGCCCCAGCATATACAATAATGTGTACGACTGCCAGGAATTGTGCATTCAATAAAATATAGTGTCCTGCAATTGCGAAAAAAGCAAGTATCAGGTAAAGAACACTGTGTACCGGATTTTTAGTAAAAACAACCATTAATCCTGCCAGAATGGCTAAAAAACTCAGGAAATAAAAAACTTTATCAATCATTCGATTTACGATTTACTATTTCAGATTTACGAATTTGAGATCCCCTCAAAAGTTGATTTGTAACTTGAATTTTCTTTGCTATGAAACAATCTTTCTTCCAACGGTCCACCACCACGTTTTTTATTATCTGGGTCGTGTTGTTTCTCAACAAGTTTATCTTTGCCGAATATCAGTTCACCACGGTCCATCCTTGATGGTGCAAGTTCTTCGTTAGTCAGGAATATAGCTTCTTTAGGGCAGGCTTCTTCGCAAAGTCCACAAAAAATACACCTTAGCATGTTTATCTCATAGCGGGCAGCATATTTTTCCTCGCGATAAAGATTCTCTTCGCCTTTTTTTCTTTCTGCAGCTTCCATCGTAATGGCTTCTGCAGGACAGGAAAGTGCACACAAACCACAGGCAGTACAACGCTCACGGCCTTGTTCATCTTTTTTTAAAACGTGAACACCTCTCCAGTTTTTAGAGAATAACTTTTTGATTTCCGGATATCGGATGGTGATTTTTTTTGCAAAAAAGTGCCTGATCGTAATCATCAAGCCTCCAATAATAGCAGGAAGGTAAATGCTTTCCATGAAAGTCATTTCCTTTTGTGATACCTGTTTTGACCTGTTACTCAGCGATTGCATATAATTCCTGTTAATTATCGAATAACATTATACCTACACCTGTCAACAAAATATTGAAGATGGCCAAAGGGATCAATATCTGCCAACCTAATTTCATCAGTTGGTCATAACGGAAGCGCGGAACTGTCCACCTTACCCACATAAAGAAGAAGATAAAGAAAAGTATTTTAGCAAAAAGTGCGGCAAGGCCAATGATCACTGCGGCATTATGTCCAAGATTTGCTTCAACGAAATTAATTCCGGGATAATTGTAACCTCCAAAATACAACACAGCCATAAAAGCTGATGAAACAAACATATTGATGTATTCTGCGAACAGGTAGAAACCAAGTTTCATGCTGCTGTATTCTGTATGATACCCACCTACAAGCTCTGTTTCACATTCTGGTAAATCAAATGGGGTTCTGTTACATTCTGCAAATGCACAAACTATAAATATAAGGAACCCTAATGGCTGATAAAATATATTCCAGTTCAGGCCAGATAATCCGAATAAAGATTCTCCCTGATTTCTTGATATTTCAGCCAGGCTTAATGAACCATTCAGCATGATTAAGGCAATAACTGAAAGACCCATGGCAAGTTCATAGCTAATGTTCTGTGAAGCAGCACGTACAGCACCTAACAATGAATATTTATTGTTAGAGGCCCAACCCCCAATCATGACGCCATAAACACCCAAAGACACAACACCAAAAATGTAAAGCAAGCCAATGTTTACATCAGCGACTTGCAGCACGAATTTTGTACCAAATATGTCAAGATAAGTTCCCCATGGAATAATAGCCGTTGACATACAAGCTGTTAGCATTGAAAGAGAAGGTCCTGCAATAAACAATGCCATGTTTGCATTAACGGGAAGAATTTCTTCTTTAAAAAAGAGCTTTCCGCCATCTGCCAGTGGTTGAAGTATTCCCCATGGGCCTGCACGGTCAGGGCCTAATCTGTCCTGAAAGAATCCAGCAATTTTTCTTTCACCATAAGTTGAATACATGGCTGTAAGCAAGCTTATGGCAAAAATAATAACTATTAAAATTAGTTTTCCTAAGATAAAATATATGTCCATGATAGATTTAACCTACTATTTCAATTGATGGTCCCAGGTTCCCTCGCCAGTATGCTTGCTTGCCAGCTCCGGAACAACAGGTTTTTCAGCTTTTAAAGTGTACTTGTTTTGAGAAATGACGGAATGTCTGTCAACATTCACTACACCTTCAATAACCCAGTCAGCAGTTTTTTTTGTCTCAAACCTGCACGTATTGCAGATGAAATCCTCCAATTCACCCCATTTGTCTTTTCTTCCGGTAACGCGCAAAACATCGTCACCTTTATACCAGAGCGTAACTTTGCCGGTACATTTTGGACAATTTCGATGTGCATAAACTGGTTTGGTGAACCATACCCTGCTTTTAAATCTGAAAGTCTTATCAGTCAACGCGCCAACAGGACAAACATCAATTACATTTCCTGAAAAGTCATTAGTAATGGCTTTCTCAATATAAGTGCTGATTTCTGAATGATCACCTCTGTCCAACACACCATGTACACGTTTGTCTGTAATCTGATCTGCAGTATACACACAACGGTAACATAGTATGCAGCGTGTCATGTGCAATTGCACATATGGCCCGATGTCTATTTTATCAAATGTTCTTCTTTCGAAATCATACCTTGTTTTTTGAGCCCCATGCTCATAGCCAAGATCTTGCAAATGGCATTCTCCGGCCTGGTCGCAAATAGGGCAATCAAGCGGGTGATTAATTAATAAAAACTCAGTAACTCCCTTTCTGGCTTCGATAACTTCAGGCGAAGTTTCATTGGCAACAACCATCCCATCCATTACTGGTGTACGGCATGATGCCACCAGTTTAGGCATAGGCCTTGGATCTTTGGTAGAACCTGCAGTTACTTTTACAATACAGGTACGGCATTTACCACCTGAACCTTGCAGTTTCGTGTAGTAGCACATGGCTGGAGGAACATGTTTCCCTAATTGCCTGGCTGCCTGAAGAATTGTTGTGCCTGGGGCAACTTCTACTTCTTCTCCGTCTATTGTTACTTTAAACAAACTTATTTCGCTCATTGTAATGTGTGTTATGCTAACACTGCTTCGTTTCTGAAAACCGCACCTGGCTGGGTAGCCGCTGATGGATTTTTTATATGCCATTCAAATTCATCCCTGAAATGACGGACTGCACTGGCAACCGGCCATGCTGCTGCATCTCCCAAAGGACAAATAGTATTTCCTTCTATTTTCTTAGCAACATCAACTAATAAATCAATATCACTAGGTTTGCCATGGCCATGTTCAATATTGTGCAGGACTTTTTCCATCCATCCTGTACCTTCCCGGCAAGGGCTGCACTGCCCGCAAGATTCATGGTGATAAAAACGGGCAAAATTCCAGGTATTTTTTACAATACAAGCAGTTTCATCGTATGCTATAAAGCCGCCTGAACCTAACATAGTACCTGTTGCAAAGCCTCCATCTGATAAAGATTCATAAGACATAAGCCTTGCTTCACCATTAGCAGTTTTTGTAATAAGGTTTGCAGGCAAGATCGGGACAGAAGAACCTCCTGCCACCACAGCTTTTAGTTTTCTGTTTTTCCATATTCCGCCACAATATTCATCAGAATAGATAAATTCTTCTACAGGTACTCCTAATTCTATTTCATAAACACCAGGTTTATTAATATGACCTCCGGCAGAAATTAATTTAGTTCCTGTGCTTTTTCCAATACCTAATTTTGCGTATTCTTCACCACCGTTTACTACTATCCACGGAACTGCCGCAATTGATTCTACATTGTTCACAACAGTTGGCATTCCCCATAAACCTGCAATCGCAGGAAATGGAGGTTTGATACGGGGATTACCTCTTTTACCTTCAAGAGATTCTATCAAAGCTGTTTCTTCCCCACAAATATAGGCACCCGCACCACAGGTTACATTTAAATCCAGATCAAAACCAGAACCTAATATATTTTTACCTAAATATCCCTTTGCTTTTGCCTCATCAATTGCTTTTTGAAGTATGCGAACAACATAAATCAATTCGCCCCGAACATAGATATATGACCTGTTTGCTCCAAGTGCGAAACTTGAAGTGATCATTCCTTCTATCAGAACATGAGGGTTTTCAGCCATCAAATACCGGTCTTTAAAAGTACCTGGTTCACTCTCATCTGCATTGCAAACGAGATAACGCGATTTACCAGGAGTTTTATCTATAAAGCTCCATTTCATTCCAGTTGGAAACCCAGCGCCACCCCTTCCTCTTAATCCAGATTTTTTAACTTCTTCTACAACAGCATCAGGACCAAGAGTTTTGATTGCTTTTTCCACAGATGCATAACCACCTTTACTGATGTAAACATCAATATTCTGAAGATTGGGTGTACCAATGTCTTTTGTAAGTATTTTAATCTTTCCCATTAGCAGAACGGTCTTCTTACTTTACTTTCTTTCTTAAATTCTTCAAGCAAAACATCTACGCTTTGCTCATTAAGATTTTCGTGGTAATTTAAACCACATTGCATCATCGGGGCACTTCCACAGGCTGCAAGACATTCTACGCCTTTGAGCGTAAACAAGCCGTCTGCAGTAGTTTCTCCCTTTTTGATCCCAAGTTTTCTTTCCATGTACGAAATCATCTCATCAGCCCCGCGCAAAGCGCAAGGTCCTGTATGACAAACTTCCAATACATATTTTCCAACAGGTTCTGTATAATACTGAGAATAAAAGGTCGCAACTTCGTAAACTTCTATTGGTTCAATTTTTAAGATTGAAGCCACATAATCCATTACCTCTGGAGATAACCAGCCACCTAATTCAGCTTGTGCTAAGTGCAGAATTGCAATAATGGCTGATTTGCTTTTCCCTTCCGGAAATTTTGCAACATACTTCTCCACTATTGCTAGTGCTTCTTCGGAGAAAAGTGGTTTCATTTCTGTCATATTTATCTGATGCTTAAATGTGCATCTAATTCAATATTATAATAAATAGCTTCCAAAGGAAGAGTTAAATGGATGCTCTCTATATGTAATGGTAGATTATTTTTAAGGTCATAAACAGACTCTGTCCAACACTCAGTTCCATTAGGCTTACTGTATTTTGTTATTTTCTTTTCTTTTGAGGAGATCAATATATATTCTCTTAAAGAAGGAATTTGTCGATACTGGCCATATTTTAAAACACGGTCGTATTCCTCTGTAGAATCAGAAAGGACCTCTACAATAATAACTGGGTTGGAAATATTATCCTTATCTAATATTTCAGGTTTGCCACAAACAACTGATACATCTGGATATAAAAAAGATGGCCAAATTGAGATCTTTATTCTTTGATCAGAGTTAAAAGGTCTGCAATCTTTATTCTTTAAATGAGAGTGAAAAGAAGCAAAAATATTCTCGCTAATACCATTATGGGCAATACTTCCACCCGCCATTGCATATACCTGTCCGTGGAAAAACTCACTTTTAAATGAAGCATTGCGCTCCATCAAAAGATATTCTTCACTTGAGACTAATATTTGTTTCTGCGCTAATCCCATTTATGCGTCTAATTCTCCTGCAATTACATTCATGCTACTCATCGTCACAATTGCATCTGACAATGTGGCACCATAAATGATTTCTGGGAATGCCTGATAATATATGAAGCAAGGCCGTCTAAAATGCAATCTGTAAGGCGTCCTTCCTCCATCACTTACCAAATAAAAGCCTAATTCGCCGTTTCCACCTTCAACTTTATGGTAAACTTCTCCAACAGGCATTTCAATTTCACCCATCACAATTTTAAAGTGATATATAAGTGCTTCCATGTTTTTGTATACTTCTATCTTTGGAGGCAGATAATATTCAGGTGTATCGGCATGGAAGGAATCATTGGGCAAGTTATCCATAGCCTGTGTTATAATCTTAAGGCTTTCCCAAACTTCTTGGCCAGCAACACAATATCTGTCATAAACATCACCATGTTGGCCTACCGGGATATCAAACTGGAAATCTTCATAAGAAGAATATGGTTCCATCACCCTTACATCATAATCAACACCAGCGGCCCTGAGGTTAACCCCTGTAAAACCGTAGCTTAATGCGCGTTCTGCTGAAATTCCGCCTACTCCAACCGTCCTGTCCATGAAAATCCTGTTCCTTGAAACCAGTTTTTCAAACTCTGCCCACACTTTTGGAAACTCCTTCAGGAACTGACGAATTTTTTTGATAGCGTTGTCATTGAAATCGCGTTCCATTCCACCTATTCTGCCAATATTGGTAGTTAAGCGTGCTCCACAGATTTCTTCATAAATGTCATAGATCTTTTCACGTTCCTGCATTACATAAAGGAAACCTGTCATGGCGCCTGTATCTACTGCAAGAATACTATTTAAGATAAGATGATCGGATATTCTGGCCAATTCCATAATAATAACCCTCATGTACTGAGCACGTTTTGGGATAGTGATGCCCAAAAGTTTTTCAACAGTCATATGCCAGCCCATGTTATTGATCGGTGAAGAACAATAATTCATGCGGTCGGTAAGAGGAGTTATCTGGTAAAACGGCCTTCTTTCAGCAAGTTTTTCGAAAGCGCGGTGAATATAACCTACCGTTTGTTCGGCGCTTACAATGCGTTCGCCGTCTATTTCCAGTATATTCTGAAAGATACCATGCGTTGCCGGGTGTGTTGGTCCCAGGTTTAGCGTTGTAGTCTCTTTCTCAACATGGTTTACTAATGGTAAATGGCTGCTCATTAGCTCTAATTATCTTCCGAAGAATTTATCTTGTTTATCTATTCTGTTTGGATCTTCCAAAGGATGTTCTTTTCTCATCGGAAAAGCTTCCATTTCATCTACGTTCAGAATTCTTTTCAGATTTGGATGGCCTTCGAAAATGATCCCGTAGAAGTCAAATGTCTCACGTTCCATCCAATTGGCACCTGCGTAAAGTTCTGTTAGTGATTTGATTGTTGGATCTTCAATTGGCAAAGCAAATTTCAACCTGATCCTGTGATTGTTGACAAAACTGTGAAGGTGGTACACAACTTCCAGCTCTTCTCCTTTTCTGTCTGGATAATGAACCCCGCAAATGTCAGTTAAAAACTGAAATTGAAATGAGGGTTCGTCCCATAAATACTTAACAATCTCAACGTTCGACCTTCTGTCGGAATACACATTCAGCATGTCACTGAGCTCATCTGTACGTAAAACCGTTAAAGGGAACTTTCCCTCTAGTTTACCTGCCAGTGTGCTGTTATCAATTTTACCCATTCACTAAGCTATTTCGTATTTGGCCAATAAATGCTTGTATTCGTCTGTATTTCTTCTTCTTAAAGATTCGTTGGTTGCAAGATCCTGAATGATCATAAAACCGTCAATAATTTGCTCCGGCCTTGGAGGGCATCCTGGAACATAAACGTCAACCGGGATAATTTCGTCAATACCTTGCAAAACACTATATGTATCGAAAATCCCGCCGCTGCAAGCACAGGCACCAACAGCCATTACCCAACGGGGTTCTGCCATTTGCTCATATACCTGACGAAGAATAGGCCCCATCTTTTTAGCAATGGTTCCCATCACCAACAGCATATCAGCCTGACGCGGAGAAAAACTCGGACGCTCGGAACCAAAACGAGCTAAGTCGTAATGAGAACCCATCGTAGCCATAAACTCAATTCCGCAGCAGGATGTAGCGAAAGGCAATGGCCACAAACTCTTGGAGCGTGCCAAGCCAACAAACTTATC
>JANYCH010000341.1 GCA_025360395.1 Cytophagales bacterium
CAATTCCCCAACCTGAGATTCATTTTTTAAATCTGCTGAAAAGTAAACTGAATAAGGAAGGAATAGTGTCTGGCGAATTATCTGTTTCTTACTCAAAACTCTTAACTCGCAACACTCAACTTATTTACACACATTATTCCAAACCTCTTTCTCAAATTTGTCAATATGCCAATTATACCAGCAATAACCTGGTGGCTGAATGCATTTTAAGAACAATTGGAGCCGAAAATGGCAAAGAGGGTAGTACAAGTGAAGGATTGATCCAGGTGCAGAATTATATTAAAACCAAATGTGAAAACAGTAGTGGACTGAAGCAAGTGGACGGCTCCGGACTTTCTAAATATAACTTGATGACAACTGCTCAATTAGCCCGCTATTTATTTGAGATCAGAAAAGAAAACTGGTCTTCCTGCTTTATCGGAACCTTGCCAACATCAGGAATGAACGGGACTCTGGAGAGCTTTTGTGAAGGCATTTCCACCAAAGGAAAAGTATTTGCTAAAAGCGGAAGTATGGAAAGGATCAAGTGTTATGCTGGGTATGTAAAAGATAAAAGCGGAACCCTAAATCCTTTTGCAATATTCGTCAACAATCATGATGTGCCCAATAAGCAGATAGTGAATAAGATAGAGTCACTTATGGAATTGTGTATTGAATAGCAGCAATTCGATACTTTAATTTTACCTGACAAGCTGTCAGTCACTTCATTTCTTGCTATCTTTGCAGAAGAATTTGAAACATGACTTCCCTAATTAAAGACCTGGAAATATTAACTGAGGTACAAGTCCATGTACCAGAGTTTAAAACAACTCCTGAAGAAAATGTTCCTGGCTCAAGAAAAATATATATAGAAACTTATGGCTGTCAGATGAATTATTCTGACAGTGAAATAGTGATGGCTGTAATGCAGCAAAATGGATATTCATCGACTTCCAATATAGAATCTGCTGATCTTATCTTGTTAAATACCTGCTCTATAAGGGATAATGCTGAACAGAAAGTACGTTCAAGGCTGATGCACCTGAAAGGTTTTAAAAAGAGGAACAAAAATCTTAAAATAGGTATTTTAGGGTGTATGGCCGAAAGGCTTAAATTCAGGTTGATAGATGAAGAAAAGATGGTGGACCTTGTTGTAGGCCCGGACGCCTACCGAGATTTGCCCAATTTGTTAAACGAAGTGGAAGATGGTCAGAAAGCCATCAATGTGTTCCTTTCCAGAGAAGAAACTTATGCTGATATAGAGCCTGTAAGGTTAAATTCAAATGGAATTTCAGCATTTATTTCCATTATGCGTGGCTGCGATAACATGTGTTCTTTTTGCGTAGTTCCTTATACCAGAGGAAGAGAACGCAGCCGGGATGCTCATTCCATCATTAACGAAGCGACCGACATGTTCCAAAAAGGGTACAAAGAGGTGACTTTGCTGGGACAAAATGTTGATTCCTATAAATGGGCTTCTGAAGACGATTCAGAAAAAGTGAATTTTGCAGAACTGCTTGAAAAAGTAGCGTTAATACATCCTGATTTGAGAGTGAGATTTTCTACATCTCATCCAAAAGATATGACCGATGATGTACTTCATATAATGGCCAAATATGAAAATATCTGCAAGAATATTCATTTGCCTGCTCAGAGCGGCAGTTCTTCAGTTTTGGAAAGGATGAACCGGACTTATTCAAGAGAATGGTATATTGATCGTATCAAGGCCATTAAAACTATTATAGGGGATGAATGTGGAATTTCTACCGACACCATAGTTGGTTTTTGCGGAGAAAGTGATGAAGAGCATTTGGAAACCCTGAGCCTGATGAACGAAGTGAGGTATGATTACGGTTATATGTTCGCTTATTCTGAAAGGCCAAATACCCCTGCAGCAAAAAAATATACTGACGACATAGAAGAAAGTATAAAACAAAAAAGGTTAACCCAGATTATCAATCTGCAAAGTGCCCATTCACTGGAAAGAAATAAGCAAAGGGTAGGTAAGACTTATAAAGTATTGATTGAAGGATTTTCAAAAAGATCTTCAGATTATCTTCAGGGAAGAACATCCGACAACAAAGTAATTGTGTTTCCAAAGGAAAACCTTTTAAGCGGAATGTATGCCAATGTTTTAGTAACAGATTGTACAGCAGGTACATTGATAGGGAAAGTGAATTAATAAATGAGGTTAAGCGAAGAATAAGGAGTTTTTTAAAATGGGCAGTAACACAACTATTGCCTGATTCAAAGCTTTGTCTTTTCGGATTATGCCCCATTTTGATTGAGCAGATAAATCAAATTATAGAATTTTTAAGATCAAGAAATTTTATAGAATCTAAATAGAAAGATTTGACCGATCAGGAAATTTTAAGCATTAAAAACAAGTTTGGTATTATTGGGACTTCCCAGATACTAAGTCACGCCATCCAGGTTGCAGCACAAGTTGCATCAACTGATATGACGGTATTGATAACCGGAGAAAGCGGCAGTGGTAAAGAATCTTTTTCAAAAATAATCCATCAGTTAAGTTTAAGGAAACATGGCCAGTTTATTGCCATTAACTGTGGGGCAATTCCAGAAGGAACTATTGATTCAGAGCTTTTTGGACACGAAAAAGGATCTTTCACAGGAGCCCATGAAGGCCGCAAAGGCTATTTTGAAGTAACTGATGGCGGTTCGATCTTCCTGGATGAAATAGGAGAAATGCCGATGGGTACACAAGCCAGGCTTTTGCGTGTACTTGAAAATGGAGAATTTATTCGAGTAGGTTCTTCAAAAGTACAGAAAACAGATGTCAGGGTAATTGCTGCTACAAATGTCAACTTGTTAGATGCAGTTGAAAAAGGAAAATTCAGGGAAGATTTATATTACCGTTTAAATACGGTTCCAATTTATGTTCCGCCTTTAAGGGAAAGAGGTAACGACATTGACCTGTTATTCAGGAAGTTTGCCGGAGATTTTGCTGATAAGTACAAAATGAAACCTATCCGTTTAACGGAAGATGCCAAAGCTTTGCTTTTAAAATTCAGGTTTCCGGGGAACATAAGGCAATTGAAAAACCTTGCTGATCAGATTTCTGTACTAGAAACCGAAAGAGAAATTTCCGCCCAGGTTTTAAGTAAATATATACCCCAGGAGCAAACTAATTTACTACCATCTTTAAGCAAAACGTTTGGAAACCAGGATTCTGGCATGTCTGAACGAGATATTTTGTACAAAGTGTTGTTTGACATGCGTAAGGATGTCACAGAGCTTAAAAAACTGGTCTTCGAACTCATTGCCAATGGAAAAATTGACGATTCTGTTTTAAAAGAAAACCGGGATTTGTTCAGAGGATTTGAAAATGATGAACCTCGGCAAGCCGCCTTACCGCAGTCTACGGTAAATTCCCCAATCCTTATTTCTCCAAACAGCAATGAACCTAATACTTTCAATCTGGACGTTATCCAGGATATTTCTCATGAAGATGAGGAAGAATCATTATCGCTGGAAACAAGGGAAAAAGAATTGATCCTAAAGGCTTTAAAAAAGAATAAGAATAAGCGAAGGCACGCTGCTAAAGACCTTGGTATTTCAGAAAGGACATTGTACCGCAAGCTGAAAGAGTATGGATTAGAAGAATAATTGAATATACTTTATTTGACACTTATTTTAAATCGCTCACTATTTTATCCTTGTTATTCATAGCCAGCCTTATCTCGCTGTAAGCGTATTCATCACCTAATTGCTGGCGCACAGGACCATACAAAGTTGTGTCAAGATTTTTGATCACTTCTACAATCGCTTTGAATTTTTCAGGACTGATTAACTCGAATAAATCTATTTCGCCTGATTCGACGAATTGTGCCAGATGTCCTTCAATTGTTGAAACTGACATTGCCCTTTCAACTGCGATTTCTGCGGTGGTTTTGCCTTGCCTGTAAA
>JANYCH010000349.1 GCA_025360395.1 Cytophagales bacterium
TTTGAAAAATGTTATTATCTAAATCAATGTAAAACCATAAATTTACAAACCCCCAATAAAACGGTTCTCAACGAGGGGATGGAATCCATCCTCCGTTTTGAATAATATGTATGTATTTAACCAATTTAGGAACTGTCCTGAACCACCTCAGTGTCCCAAATCGGTGAATTATATATCAAAATGGACCTTAGCAACCTTTCTGCTGGTGTTTATTTTTATACTTTGGTAATTGATGGAAAAAAGATTGATACAAAGAAAATGGTCGTCGTGAAATAATTATACAGGAGATGAGAAAATATATTTTGTCCTTAATATTTCCAATTGCTTTTATTAGTTTGGTTTCTGCTCAAACAGTTTATATTCCTGATTCTCATTTCCTCGGTGCCCTTAAAATGTTAGGCGTTGATAAAAATAAAAATGAACTGATTGAAGTATCTGAAGCCTTAGCATGTGATACCTTACAAGTAAATACTACATTTGGAATAACAGATCTTACCGGAATTGAAGCCTTTGCTAATCTGAAATTACTAAATTGTACACAAAATCAAATTACAATCTTAAATGTTTCAAAGAATACACAGTTGGTTTATCTAGGTTTTGGATTTAACAAAATTAAAGATGTTGATCTCTCTCATAATCCTGAACTAATTGAATTAGAGTGTTTACAGAATAATTTTACAATCTTAGACCTTTCTAAAAACCCTAAATTAAAACGTTTAAGAGCCTTGTATTGTAATCTAACAACCATTAATCTGTTAAATAATTTAGATCTTGAATATTTAGATATTGGAGGGGCCAAACTAACAGATCTGCATGTATCTCGAAATTCAAAGCTTACTTTTTTAGATGTTACAGGCAACACTTCTTTAAGTAGCATCTGTGTATTTGACACAATTTACGCTAAAAGCAATCCGAAATTCAAGAAAGACCCTACACAGACCTGGACCCAAAACTGTATAATAACTAGTTTTGAAGAACTAAGTAATACTTCAACCATTGAAGTCTATCCAAATCCAGCATCAGAAAACCTTAAAATATCAGGGGAAGTAAAAGAAGTAAAAATTTACAATGCAAATGGAACAATGTTGTTAAATGGACATTCAAATAACTTTCAAATAAGTAGACTTCCAAAAGGGATTTATCAGGTTCATATTGTCCTTCCTGGTGGGCAATCCCATTTTCGCAAGTTTGTGAAAGAATAGGCTTTTTACTTTCCATTTGCTGGTTTTCCCTTTTGTGCAAATCAATCTTAAAAGCCCTTTAATTCACACGGAATCAAAGGGCTTTCAAATGATTTAGTTTTTAACAAAAGTAGCAATCTTCACTTGCCCATTTTTAAGCACTATTCTTGCAATGTAAATACCGGTTTCAAGTCCTTCCAGGTTAATTGTAGTATTTGTAGAAACAGCAACTTCTTTTCCGCTTGCAGAAACCAGGGTGATTTTAGATAAGGACCCTTCCTCCAGGTTAAAGTTTATGACTTCCCTTGCCGGATTCGGGAAACAGGAAACTTGGGCCTTTGCTTGTTGGCCATCTGACAATCCTAAAGGAATAGTTTCCTTGTGGTAAGCAACATCGCTGATTGATCCGTTTTTATAAATCACATGTGCATATGCTTCAGTTGATTCTGAGGTTAACCATCTGAAAGTTGAATCAGTAACAGAAGAAGGGGGCCTTGGGAAAAACCAGTTTCCAAAAGCTTTTGCCTGAGAAGAATCCACAATGGTTGTGATATTTCTTACAAGTAAGGCAGGCAAGGTGCCCGATGGGAGAATAATATTGCCGGAAGCAATAACTTTTACATTGGTGTAATTCTTAATCCAGATATTTACAGAATCTACCAGTCCACCCGCACCAGCTTCTGCACCCGAAACTTTTTTCTGGACTAAAGCCGATCCCTTATACGCGGTATTGGAACTGAACGGAAAAGGGAAATACAAAATAGGGCTGGGAAAAGTGAATGTATAATTCTTTCCTGTTCCGGTCACATCACCAGACAATCCCAAAGCAAATATTCCATTGGCGTCAACTTTCGTAAAAGTGAAATATTTATCTCCATTCTCATATGAAACCAGGTCTGAAGTAGGGAAGGAAGAACTTCCGGTTAAAGACGAAGGAGACACATATTTTATAGTGTCTTCCTGGCCTTGTTGCACCGTAACCTTTGAAAAATCCCAGGTATTATTAGTTCCGGTTTTGCCGAACACAAATGCAGTGCTGGGAACGTTTGCATCATAATTGATAATGATGGTACCAGCAGCGGGAACATTTGCTTTATTCAAAACAACCTGCGCATTCAGGTAGTGAACCGATAGGCCAATTGAGATTAGTGTAAAGATTTTTTTCATAGAAATTAATTAAATGTGCTGTTTATTACCATCCTAAATTAGGATATTTTTTTATGTAACAAATTAAAGCCCGCCAGGTTTAAGGGTTTATGTAATATTTTAAGCATTATCATGGTAATAGTGTCAATTTTTCGTTTACTTCCATCATAATAAATTAACTATGGATCCCAATATTGGAATTAAAAAAGAAGAAAGGTCAAGCGTGGTGGAAATATTGGAAAAAGTTGTTTCCAATGAGGCGATGCTTTATCAGAAAACCAAACTGTTTCACTGGAATGTGACCGGTCCTCAATTTATCGCCTATCATGAACTGTTTGATAAACAGGCAGAAATAATAGAAGAAACTATTGATGCCGTTGCTGAAAGAATTAGAAGCCTGGGCTTTTTTGCGAAAGGCCTGTTTTCCGTTTTCCTGAAGGAAGCAGATATTAAGGAAGAGCAAAAACTGCATATTCCGGCATTGGATATGATAAAACAACTGACAGCCGATCATGAAATAATTGTCAGGTATATCCGCGATAACCTTGAAAAGGTAGAAGGCTTAAACGATACCGGTACAGCAGATTTTCTTACAGCCATCATGGAAGCCCATGAAAAAGAAGCCTGGTTCCTTAGGGCGCATTTGGAATAAAAGAACTCTTTTTCAACTGACTTTGTTTATTAATCTGAAAGCCTTCTAATTTTTATGGAAGGCTTTCGCTATTTTGAAGGATACACCAATAAGCTAATCACTGGTTTTATTGTTCTATCTTTGTTTATTCTCCACTTACAGTCATTAACGGGTTGTTGCTCCCTTTCATAGCAATAAAAGCAAAACATGACCTTTTCAGATTTAAAACTTATTGACCCTATACTTCAGGCATTAATTGCAGAAGGATACACTACACCAACCCCCATTCAGGCCCAGGCCATACCGCTTTTACTTCAATCCAGGGATTTATTGGGTTGTGCCCAAACCGGAACAGGCAAGACTGCAGCTTTTGCAATCCCGATTTTGCAGTTGCTTTATGCTAAAAAGGACCCATCCAGGACAAGGCCAATAAAGGCGCTTATTTTAACACCAACCAGAGAGTTAGCCATACAGATCAAGGAAAGTTTTGAAGCATATGGTAAAAACACCGGATTAAAAAACACGGTGGTTTTTGGTGGGGTATCGCAAGGCTCTCAGGTTGAGGCCCTCAGAAGGGGAATCGATATTCTGATTGCTACACCAGGCCGTTTGCTAGACCTGATGAACCAAAGGATCATCAGCCTGAGCGACATAGAATTCTTTGTGCTGGACGAAGCAGACAGGATGCTGGATATGGGTTTTGTAAATGATGTCAAAAAAATTATCCTGAAACTTCCTTCCCAAAGGCAGTCGTTGTTTTTCTCTGCGACAATGCCATCTGAAATACAAAAACTCGCAGATACAATCCTGAAAAACCCTGCGAAAGTTGAAGTTACACCCGTTTCTTCTACTGCCGAAAAAGTGGGTCAGTCAGTTTATTTTGTTGAGAAAAGTAAAAAGAAAGCCTTGCTTCAACATATCCTGAAAGAAAAGAACCTTGCAAGTGTTCTGGTATTTGCCCGTACCAAACATGGTTCTGATAAAGTTGTGAAAGACCTTGTTGCGGCAGGGATCAGTGCCGAAGCCATTCATGGGAACAAATCACAAAACGCCCGTCAAAGGGCACTCACAAATTTCAAAACAAAAGTCACAAAAGTGCTTGTGGCAACAGACATTGCAGCAAGAGGAATAGATATTGACGATTTGCCATTGGTAATCAATTATGAACTTCCAAACGAACCTGAAACCTATGTTCACAGAATAGGACGGACAGGTAGAGCTGGGGCCAGCGGACATGCACTTTCTTTTTGTGACCAGGAAGAACGAGATTATCTTAAATTAATAGAAAAACTTATTGGCAAGAAACTGCCAGTTGTTGAAAACCATCCATATTATCCGGAGTCTCCAGGATTTTTCCTTCATTCAATCTCTCCCAGCAAATCATCTAACGATAGGAGATCACCTGGAGGAAATAATCAAAGGCCATCCAGAAGTGGGAACGCGCAAAGAAGGCCGAACCCAAGGAGGGAAAGTTAGTTTTAGTGGCAGTATATAACCCTTAAAAGTGAAAAATTTTATAAAAGTTTTTCATTGTAGAATTATTTTAATTACCTGCTTAATGTTTTCTCCGGTCAGGGTTATATAATATAGGCCTCTGTTGAAATTGCTGACATTTATCATTTTGTTATCATTAATTTTTTCATTACTTTGATATACCAAATGTCCTTCAATACCAGTTATTTTAATCTCATCAATCGTAGAATTTAGATTTTGTATTGTAAAGTGATCAATGGCAGGACTGGGATAAAGTTTGATTTCCCTATTATTAATATCCTCTTCAATACCAGTGCAGATATCCGCGGTAATGTTAAACTCCTGAGATGCCTTACAATTTTGGGCATCTGTATAGACAGCAGTATAAATGCCTGATTGTACAGCTTGTAATTTATTCAAAACCACTTCACGTGTATTTGCAGTATAAGCATTTGGGCCTGTCCATGACCAATTGTTTGCTGAAGGTTGCGGGCCTAAAGTTATACTTCCACCCAAACATACTGTGGCAGTAGTTTTTTGTTCCCATGCACCTGAGTTCACCTGAAGGAATGGAGTAATTACCGGACCGGTACATCCTATGGAAATGTAGTTCGTTTTTATTATTGAACCGGAGTTGCCACTGCCAGTTACTTTTAACTTAACTGTAAAGGTTCCCTGGATTGCATAATAGTGTATCGGGTTTGGTTCAATGGAATAATAGCCATCACCAAAGTCCCATTGATAATTGAACCCTTCGGAAGCTTGCTGAGTAAATTGAATATTAGTAGGTATTGAAGAAAATGTTTTGTCAGAGGTAAAATTTACATTAGGCTCCTTACAGTTTTTTGCAGCTTTGTATTGTTTGATGTAGTTTACTGTCATGTCCCAATACAGATTAGGAGAACTCCATTTTTCTGAATTTCCTGTAACCATCGAAGTGTTTGCTTTTTGTAGGGCAGTTTCTTCTGCAAATTCATTATATGAGTTAATAATAACCTGATCAGGTGATTTGGCCAAGACTCTGTCCCAGCATAGTTTTCTATAGAAATCTCCTTCGGAATTGTTATAGGTCCTCGAAACAAAGGCCCCATGGTGGTTGTTCCACCCAGGCATTACTTCCATCAAAGTCGCACTGCTTATAGAACCGTTGGGAATGCCCCATCCAAATAAATCTGGGGTATTTTGGTTGGTGCCATTACACCAGCGCAAAGTAAAATGATCCGACCATTGATGGTCTGACAAGGCCTTCCATGCATCCAGGTAAGATTGCTGACCGTAGTAGCAAACAAGTAATGGTTTTCGATCTAGCATATAATATGTATTCTGTCCACCATTTTCAGCTTTGTTAACCACATTGTTCCATACTTCTTTTGCTTCAAATTCAATTATAGTTGGATCACCGTTGAACTGGATACCCCCAATAGCAAACGCATAGCGAAGGGGCCTGTTTACAGGATTTTCATTCCATTTTTTCATTTCACGCGCTACTGTCATCGCTCTATTAAAGATGGTCGCTGAATTTACATAAATATTATTGGTCTCATCCATTAGCAAATAATCAATGTTTGCTGTGGTGAGTTCTGCAAAATGCTCACGTATTACCAGGCTGTCACCGCTGTCATACTGTTGATAAGTACCTTGGGTAAAGGGGAGTGCTTTGATGCCCCAGGCATCCCAGATATTCAAATAAAATGCTTCATAATAACTATTGGGTAAGATTTTCCATACTCCATTGAGAAATGATACTGCTGCTTTTTTCCCTTCTCCCAAAGGATCTCCGATAAGAATTTTTTCTGCATCAATAGTATGATCCTTTTTCCAGTCTTTTTGCGGTCCAAAAGAATTTGTATTTGTTGCATAAGAAACTTTCCATGAGCCATCACTCTTGTCGTAAAAAATAACATCATCAATTAAATCATTATTGATATCCCTTGTTAAAATACTTGTGGTTATTTTTATATTACTGGAGTTCCACTTAGAGTAGTTGTTGAATGATGTTCCATTTGATAAAGCCACGTATAGGTCACCATTGTTAGAAAATTCAACAAGCGCATCAGCTTTGCCATCACCATTGAAATCACCGATGCTTTGTTCTTGTGAGCCTAATCCATGCCCATTGATCCAGTCTATAGGAGGATCAAATGTGGTCCCATTTGAAATAGCAACTGTCCATTTTCCATTTAAGAACGAAATTAAGTCTGCTTTTTTATCTCCATTAACGTCTCCAGTCATGATTTTAGCAGCACCTATGCCGAAATTCCTCATCCATTTTGTATATCCATTGAAGCTGGTACCATTAGAAATGGATATATAAACTTCTCCTGAGCCATTAAATAGAACCGTGGCATCTGCTTTGCCATCTCCTGTAAAGTCAGAAAGGAACTGCTGATTAGAACCAACGCCATGTCCTGATATCCACGATGTTGGATTATTAAAAATGTTACCATTAGATAAAGAAACTGACCAAATGCCATTGGTATAGGTCACAGCATCGTCTTTGCTGTCTCCATTTACATCGGCAAGAAATTGATTTTCTGAATTTAGACCATGATTACTGGACCAAATGTAGTGTCCATTCATTATATACCAAGTGCTGTACCATATTCCCGTAGTACATGATTGGGAGAATAGAGGTGGCACTAAAATGAACATGCAGAATATAATAATAATGGCTTTTTTCATATTCAAGAGAAATTGTTCATTACTTGCATTTTGTAAAGGGTAATATAAATGGAGTATTTACACAATCTACATAAAAATAGTCAAAATTATTATTGAAATAATTTAAGTTTTAAAATTTGAACCTTGTGTATTACTTTAGTTTTTTATTTTATCTAAGTTCCTTCAGCATTCTTTGCAAATTAAGGTATTACAACCAAGCGCAAAACAAAAAATAGCCGCATGGAGACAGGAGTATAACCATGAAAGACCACAACTGTCACTCAATAACCTTACTCCTGTCAAAATGATTAATTTGTCTTTTAAGCCAGAAAACTCCATTTTAGAATGCTCCTGATTAAAAGACTCAATGAAGGGATTATCGGTGGGTTTTCCCGGTTTGGGGAAGTCCAGGACCACTTTGTTATCATAAGCCCACTTGTCAAGTGCCGTGGAGATGAACTCGCTTCCATTGTCTACTTATATTCTTTGTGGAACCGTTCCTTCTGCGATTTTACATTGCTCAAACGTTTCTACCACGTCTTTACCCTTCAAATGCTGCCCAACGGCAATCCGGATGTTCTCGCGACTGTAGTTGTCGACATTGATTAATTAATAAACTGAATTTGAAGCTAAATGGTATTCTCTTTGAGTTTTCTTATAACCCTTACTTTCGCTTGTATGATAAATTATTAATATTGTTATCATTATTTTATGAAAGCGCATAATAGTTAAGTTAACAAAAAAGGCTGTCTTGTGAACAGCCTTTTTTTGTGGTATAATCCTTTTATTGCACTACAAATTTCTTTATCATGGTTTTATTTCCATTTTGCAATTGCAAAATATACATGCCTGATTTTAGAATTTGCAGAGGAATTTGTATTAATGAATTTTGGACCTGTTCAGTCTTATGTTCTACCAACATTCCTGTCAGATCGGTAATCTCTACTTCTGTTTCACCTTTCAGGTTTTCTAAATAAATACTTAATACACCATATGAAGAAACAGGATTAGGCGTCAACATAATATCAGTTTCAATAAAAGAACTTGTAATTCCGGTAATGGTGGAGATTGTGATAGTAATGTCTTTCGATCCTTTACCAACTGAATTCGTTGCAGAAACTGTTGCATTAAATGTTCCGCTTACAGTAGGCGTACCGCTTATGGCACCTGTAGTGGTATTGATCGTTACACCGGCAGGCAGTCCTGTTGCTGAATAAGAGGTAGGATTGTTGTAGGCGATGTTAGGGATAGTGAATACAGTACCAGGAGATCCGGTGGAGGTATTAACAGTAGAGATCAATGGTGTTAAATTCCCTGATGCATTGGTCAATAGTATATCATCAATACGGGTAGTGACACTATTACCTTTATTTACATGATAAATACGGAACCAGTTGATAGCATTTAAGTTTGGAGCACCGTTCGTAATCCCTGCATTGCTCAATTTCAAACTAATGTAGTTCCATCCGTTTTGTAAACCGGATAATGACCATGAATATTCAGCAAGATCTGGCTTTCCACCGCTTCCAAGTTCTACCTGGTCGCCTGGGTTGAATTGTGTTACATCAGATACATAATACCAGAACTGCAAAGTGCCATTAACATTGGTGCTTACAGGGTTTAATACTTTTGAAAATTGGTCTACACTTGTACCGGAAGATTGCAAACATCCTGAGCCTTCTTTATGGTTTTTTGCATCTATAGTTAAAGTATTACCTCCACTATTCCACCCTGTAGTTACATCACAATTTTCAATACGCACAAGCCCTGATCCTGCGCATCCATTCGTAATTGCTATATTTTCAACAGGAGCTCCGCACACATCTTTTACAAAGTCGTATGCACCAAACTTATTGGTCTGGTCTATATTGATGGTTTGAGTAGTCTGTATGGCATCAAACTTATACGGGACTCCGTTGGGAGTATTTAAAGTGATGTCATAAGGAGAATTTTTGGAATAAGGATGGGTGAAAACCAATTCATCGTTTAGTTTCCATTTGTTTGTTAAATAGCCTTCCAAAAACTGCTTTTGAGCATCGGTAATGGCAGATTCAAATACCATCAACTCAGCAATAGGACCTTTATGATACCTGCCCGTATAACCATTGCCACCGCTGGCCTGGCCTAAATAAAGGGCATCATTTATGCGCATGCTAACATTGGCCCCTTTGGTAATTACCCTATCGCTTTGTCCGTTAAGATAAGTGGTGATCACATCTCCTTTTTTAGTGATCTGTACAATATAGCTTCGATTGAAATTATATACCTTACCCTGCTGTAAATCTAGGCCAATACCGACCTGGACTCTCGCGGTGCTTCCAAGTCTGTAAAACCAGCCATTGGCACCTTCGGTTTTGTTGCCTATGATGTCTCTCCAATCGGAAGGTCCTGCGGGAACCTCTGAATGTCCTACAAACATGATCGTCCAGTCGTTGGCCATGAAGCCGTCCTCGGATGTATTAAATAATTGGAGTCCGTCAGCATTATCATCCGAACCAAATACAATGGCAGGTAAGCCATTCATTGCGTTGTTTATATATTTGGGTCTTAACTCTGTTTGGTTTGCATATGCATTAAAACCATTTCCAGATTTATCGTACCAGGAAGCAATGGTACTGTTGTTGTCAGGCTCTGGACCATTATTTACATCCATTGCATCTAGCCACTGTTTTGGCTTAATGTCAATATTCATTTTCAATTCTACCTGGTCATTTGTACAGGCAACTATACTTTGTAGAGGTTTGAAGGTAGGGTCTCCTACTTTTCTTATGGTCATGTTGTACCCTTTGGAAGGCATTGTTAAAGTAGCCGTCGCGGTTTTATTGGCTAAACAAGAGGAGTTGTTTGAGATCTGACACGTAATAATATCCCCTACATTTAAATTATCAGCAGAGAGCTCATTGGTGGTAACCGATGAGGTAACACCGTTTACTTTCCAGTTATATACGGCATTTGCATCAACATTATTCGCAATTGCCGTGATCTTATTTGTGGCCGAACAGAATTTCTCATCAGCTACCAATAGATTTAATTGCATCTCTCCTTTATTGCTGAATACATGCCAGTCAATATTCGGCCAGGCTTTCTGGCACCAGTCTATAACTTCTTCCATGATCTGGCAATCGACGCCAAGCTTCTGAAAGCGTGGTATATAAAAGTACATTTTAGCTGCATAATGAAAAAAGAAACCTTCCTCTCTTTCGGTACGCTGTACGGCATCTATAATATCTGCGTAGGTTTTGTCTGCCCTGTCTAAAGAATTATCATCTCCATCTGGTGTACGGTTCCAGATACTTAAGCTATTGTAGGGCTTATTCACCTCTGTCAAAAATTGTCTTAACATCGCATTCATTACCCAGGAAGTCATCCCCGGTTTTACTTTTTCAAGTGTTTTAGCAAATTCTCCAGGTGCAAAGCCGTTAAACTGGTTCCCATCGGTAATTCCATAAATATTCCATGGGCCCATGACGCGAATTCTAAAACCTTTTCCCGTATTCGGGGATTGCCCCCCTGACCATGTACGTGTCTGATACATCATATTCATTGAATGGTAGTAACGCATAGGCTCATTTATCCCAGAAGAATTACAAGCCTTGGTAATAAAATCTGGATGGTAATTATAATCGACTGGTGAGTTTCCTGATATAAAGCCATCTCCACCATTTATGACCGTTTGTAACTGGTACCAGTTTGTAGACTCATATAATCCCGTTACGTTAGGCTGGCCCTTGAACTGTCCACAGTCATTATCTACACATGCCTGAAAGTGTGGGGGTACTTCAAAAACATTGTACTCATCACCAGGCCATTGTCTTACCTGAACCTGGTCGTTAGGATTAAACTGGGCTGCTTTGCTTTCAATTTCAAACTCTTGTACAATCTCAAAATTCTTCACTGCAAATAATCTGGCAAGACTTGTGGCTGCCATTTCCCTGGGAACACCATCGTTAAGATTTTTTGTAGCATCACCGTCAGGGGTTCTCCAGTGGTTAAGATCTGTACCTCCCTGTTGCACAAAGAATCTGAAATTGTTGTGCAGTATGTGTATTTTATCTAATAGTTCTGCTTTGTTAGGGAACCCTTGTGGAAAATTGGTTTCAAGGTAGGTTCTTATTTCATTATAGTTTTTGTTAGGATTGTTAGGTCCTGTAGCATCACTCAGGTAATAATTATTTTTATTATACCCGTCCATTGGGTGAACCAATGGAAGCCAGTGTTTCCAATCGGGGAACTGAATGGCTAATGGAAGTATAGACCTATCGATAGATTTGTCAGAGTCAAAGAGTTTGTATATCTCGCTTTGGTTTACACCATTGGGGAGCATATATGGCACCATGTCTTTATCTTGATCCAGGACTGCATCTACACCTGCTCCTGCAGCCCACTGCCTTACCGGCATTGTTGCTACTTTAGGACCTGGCTGGTATGGAGGGTTCCATGGACGGCCCCATCTGCCTACATTGGGCTTTGTGGTAGAAAGGGAACGTATATAGGAAGCTATTTTCTTTCCATCATCTTCAGATAACTGGTGAAACTTTGACCGCTCTACAATTGCCTCGTTTGAGTAACTGAAAATTTCCAGGTCCCTTCCATCCTGTGTATGACAGTTGGTACATTTGGCATTAATGGCTTGACTGGATTTAAGTTCGTACGAATACCAGAAACCTTTTCTGCCGTCAGGTAGGTAATTGCTTTTCAATGCTCCATTGTACCACAGGTCTTTCCCCTGGGCAATGGAAGCAGCGTCAGTGTATGGTGCTACCCATTTGGCTGGGTCATCTTCTGTAAACCTGCTATCGGGTAGGATTTTACCAGAAGAAGCATTTAGTAAGTTGAATTTTACGACCCTGTATCCAATGGAAATAGCATCGGAAACATCGAAACGGAAAGAAATGGTATTGGCACCTGCTACAAAGCCGATTGCAGGGATAGTAAAACGGATCGTATTAAATCCACCATGAACCATTCCTCCCCGTGCTTTTTCTTGCGCCTGAAGACTTACGGTTCCGTGGTTGAGGGTGAGCCATTTACCATTGTTGATTTTTATGGAACCTTTATTCTGGTAGCTTAGGTTATTGACCTGCAGCCATAATTTAGTTGCACTTCCAGCTTCCTGAGCAGAAAGATTGAAAGTACGGGTAACGATTTTCCCTTCTGCTCCTAAAACTTCTACCGGTAGTACAATCTGTTGGGCAAATAAAGGAGAAACGACAAATAAGGAAAGTAAAATAAGATGGTAAAGGTGCTTCATTATAGTATTATTTTACGAAATTTTTGGACTAAAATCTGATAATTGCCAATTTCGAAATACGTACATTCCTTATATAAGGTTTCATTTGAAGTGCATATTCAAGTGCTTTTTGTCATCTATGTACACCGTCGCTATTGCCCATTTTCGAAACAAATTGCTAATCCAGCTGCTGGGTTTGTATACAAATTCACTCCAGGGAAGGGAAATTCCAGTGTAACCAATCCTATTATATTGGTCAACCTTTAAAAAGTAAAAATTCTAAAATACTTGTAATTATATTTATTAATTGGAATTGATAAATTCCATCGGCTATTTTCCCAGAATAATTAGGCAGTCAGGCTTAATGTGGGAATGACTCTTCAAGGGATTCACTGCTTTGGGACAGCCTAAATTATACTTTGCTATGGTTATTCCTTTGGCCCTACGGAGTTTGGTAATACCTCCTTTAAAGGAAGAATCTGCCAATATTTAAAATTTAGATATGGTTTTAATTAATTGTTAGTTTTATGGGCGGAATATGTACCTGTGACTAAAGGAAAAGGTTTGTCTTAAGCCCCTTCCTCTTTCGTCCAACAGTATTCTTTAATTCCAAACACAAAATCTTGCAGAAGACAACACTTCAAAAAGGTGCAATAGTTAGCAAAGATTCATATCTCTCTTCACTATACCCATACAAAATAATGCTAATCGCCATCCAGCAAATTGCCTAAACCTCCAAGGATACTTCCTTCTTCTCTTCTGCCACCCATTCCACCATACTGCACAATTTTACTTGCCAGCCTGCTGATGGGCAATGATTGGATCCAGACTTTCCCCGGGCCCCTTAACACAGCAAAAAATAATCCTTCACCTCCAAAAATGGTGTTTTTAATTCCTCCCACAAATTGTATATCATAGTCAACATGCTGAGTGAAAGCCACTATGCAACCAGTATCAATTTTAATAGATTCGCCAGCCTGTAGTTCCTTTTCTATCACCATGCCTCCTGCATGCACAAAGGCTAAACCATCACCTTCAAGTTTTTGCATTATAAAACCTTCTCCACCGAAAAGGCCGGTCCCTAACTTCTTTTGAAATTCTATCCCCACGCTCACCCCTTTGGCTGCGCACAAAAAGGCATCTTTCTGACAGATAATTTTTCCACCCATTACCATTAAATCCATAGGAATGATGCGGCCCGGATAGGGTGCTGCAAAAGAAACCCTTTTTTTGCCCTGCCCTGTATTGGTGAAAGCTGTCATAAACAGGTTTTCACCGGTAAGTAACCTTTTGCCTGCAGAAAAAAGCTTGCCCATAAAGCCACCCTGCTGAGTACTTCCATCACCAAAAATGGTTTGCATCTGAATGTCCTGGTCCATCATCATAAAACTGCCAGGCTCGCCCATTACGGTTTCCTGCGGGTCCAGCTCAATTTCTATACATTGAAGTTCTTCACCGTGTATTTTGTAATCTATTTCGTGGTTCTGCCTCATGATTATGGGTAAAAGGTTTGTGATTATCCTGAGTTCAAATTAAATCAAATTCAATCAGACTGAAAAAATTGAGTGTCTTTTAAACTATTGAAATGGTTTTAAAATCAAGGCTGCAGTTAAACCTGAAAATATAACTACGTTTGATGTATTTCAGTTCTGTAATTACTCCATCAACTTTTGCATGTTTAGGATTGAAAGGTAAACCATGGATAACGATTTCATAGTTATCATATTCTGTAGCATATCCTTTTTGAACGATCTCCCTGCTGATTTTTAAATTTTTTGCACTTCCCTTTACTTCAAATTTCACCAGGTTATATTCCTTTCTTTGATAACCATATCCCTCGCCCGAGTCTTCAAATAAAGTTGACTCAAGTGCATGATCGGCATGGTAAATGTGAAGTGTTAAGGTTGCGATTTTCTTTTCGCCCACATATTGTTGTACCGGATATTGAGGTAGAACAGCCCCGGCTTTTACAAACAAAGGCAAAGTGTCCAACGGGGCTTCGGCCCAGCTTTCCATTCCACCTTCGTAATAGGCTTCATCCCAGAAACCATACCAGCCACCTCTAGGCAGATAAAGCCACCTTCCTTTTGAATCCGGGGCAGTTACAGGGCATATTAGCAAATTGTCACCAAATCCAAACTCATCCTGGCGGTAATGTGTTGCCGGGTCCGACTGATCCAGAAAACTCAAAGGCCTCAATATTGGTGTTCCGTAAGTGGAATGCTGCCAGAATGTTGTGTAGATATAAGGCAATAATTTGTACCTTAATTCAATGTATTTTTTAACAATTTTTTCTACTTTTTCCCCAAAAACCCAGGGTTCTTTGTCGCCCTGATCGCCGGAAGAATGGCTTCGGAAAAATGGATGGAAAACCCCCAGCTGGATCCAGCGGGCAAGGAGCTGCCCGTTAGGCTCCCCAATAAAGCCTCCAACATCTGAGCCTACAAATGATACTCCCGATATGCTTAAACGCTGGCACTGAATATTGGCAAGGAACATATGCTCCCAATTTCCAATATTGTCTCCTGTCCAGACGGCTGAATACCTCTGCACTCCTGCAAAACCTGCCCTTGTTAAAGTAAAAGGTCTTTTTTCATCCAACAATTTTTTCAGGCCTTCAAAAGTGGCCCTTGCCATTTGCATTCCGTAAACATTATGGGCTTTGCGGTGGCTTGTATTGTCACCATCGTAATCGTGCCGGACATCATCATGAAATGTAACATTGCCAAAAACTGTTGGCTCATTCATGTCGTTCCAAATGCCTTGTATCCCTATTCGTACCAAATCTTTAAACAAACGTCCCCACCAGGTACGAACTTCAGGGTGTGTGAAATCGGGAAAGCAACAGATTCCGGGCCATACTTCGCCCTTCATTAGCTCACCTTCTGAGCGTTTGCAGAAAAAGTTTTTCTCAAGCCCCTGTCTGAAGACTTTGTATTGAGGATCTATTTTTATTCCGGGATCAATAATGGGAATTGCTTTAAATCCTATCGACTTCAGGTCAGATATCAATCCCTCTGGATCTGGAAAGCGTGTTTTATCCCAGGTAAAACACCGGAAACCATCCATATAATCAATATCCAGGTGTAGGGCATCGCAGGGAATACACCTCAACCTGAATTCGTTTGCAATGTCCCTTACTTTGCTTTCCGGAAAATAGCTCCATTTAGATTGATGATAACCTAAAGACCACATAGGCGGTAATTCGGCTGTACCTGTTAACCAGGCATATCTTTCAACGACTTTTATCAGTTCCGGGCCAAAAATAAAATAGTAGTTCATTTCACCACCGTCAGCCCAAAAGCTGGTGATGTTTTCGTCTTCATGGCCAAAATCAAAGAACTTTTTATAGCTGTTGTCAAAAAAGATCCCATAAGCCATACCATGATGGAAACCTAGATAAAATGGTACGTCCCTGTAAATCGGGTCCGTATCTTTTTCATAACCATATTTGTCGCTGTTCCAGTTCTGGACCCTTTTTGTCCTCAGGTTCATGTCCGATGGCTTATCGCCAAGACCGAAAAAATATTCACCTTCCTGTATTTCTTTGCTACAGTATACATAATTGCCATTGAGTAATTTATTGGGCTCCCAATGGTATCCGATATCATCCCTGAGGATTATATGACGGTCTTCAGTATAGAAACCAACTTTTAGGTTTTCCTTGTCAATTTTACAAATTACCTTGGGAGTTATAATAGCATATTCGGAATCTGACGATTGCCGTTCAACCTTTGATTCTTCAGGAAAAAAACCTGGTTTTATAGCATAAGAAAAATCCTTTTCAAAGCAGCCATCAGGAGCATACCTCAACCGGAATACATTGTCTGACAAAACCGATATTTCGAAACTTTCCTCTGAACAATGGAAACACGTTTTGTTGCCATTAGTCTCAACCCTGGTAACGGGAGATGGGTGTTTTTTAAAGTTTTCAATAACTATGGGCTCTTCCATTGAAAACCGTTTAGCGTTTCAGCAAAAATAAGAATTCCTTTTGAGCCAAAGCAAAAATGTAATAAATCAATGCAAATGGATTAAATAAATTGATATATAATAAATCTGTTTTACCTTAACACAAGGATTTACGTAAGTGTAAAAACTTTAAGATTATCTATTTTTGAGTTTATATGAAGACAAAAGTTTTGATGTTAGGATGGGAGTTTCCTCCTCTTATCAACGGTGGTTTGGGAATAGCCTGTTATGGGATTGCAAAGTCACTTTCGCAACTGGCAGATTTAAGCCTTATTATTCCGAGGGCAGATCCAGCCTTTGTGATGAACAATGTAGAACTGATTGGACTTAATAATTCAAAAGCTGAAGAACTTTTAAAAGGAAAATCGCTGCTTGATTTTAAAGATTTCCTTGATATTGAATACGTTGAATCCAATATTCTGCCTTATCAGCAGGTAAAAAAAGAAACTACCACTACCAAAACACCAGAATTTAAGTATCTGGATGATCTCAACTTCTTTAAGCATGAAGATATTTACGGCGGGGATGTTCTGGGTAAAGTAATGAAGTTCACCAATGTGGCGGTGAACATTGCCCTTACCAAGGAGTTTGATGTTATTTATGCACATGACTGGATGACTTTCCTGGCCGGAATCCAAATAAAAGAGTTGACAGGCAAACCTTTGGTAGTACACATACACGCAACAGAGGTTGACAGAAGCGGCCCGGAAAATAAAAGCATAGTGTATGAAATTGAAAAAAAAGGTTTTGAATGTTCTGACAGAATTATAGCTGTAAGCCAGTTTACATCAAGCCTGATACAGGAATATTATGAAATATCCCCAGATAAAATTGCTGTTTGCCACAATGGGATTGAATATGTGGAAACTTACCGGAAACAAAGATCAAATGGCGAAAAATTGGTTTTATACCTGGGAAGGCTTACATCCCAGAAAGGCCCTGAATTCTTTCTTGAAACCGCGCTTAAAGTAATTGACCAGATTCCTGAGGTAAGGTTTGTTATGGCGGGTACCGGTGACAGTCTAAAATCATTGATTGAAGAAGGGGCAGCAAGAAGAATTGGAAGCAAATTTCACTTTACAGGATTTTTAAACCAGGAAAAAGTAAAGCAGCTATATGCCATGGCAGACGTTTATGTCATGCCTTCAGTTTCGGAACCTTTTGGCCTTTCTGCATTAGAGGCAGCACAATTTGGGATTCCATGTGTATTGTCAAAACAATCGGGAGTTGCTGAAGTGATGCCCAATGCACTGATGGCAGATTATTGGGACACCGATTTGATGGCCAGACATATTGTAGACCTTTTGAAAAACAATACTTTAAGAGAATTTGTAGTAAACACTACAAAAAGCGATGTGGAAAACCTTAGTTGGGATTTTACAGCGAAGAAGATTTTGAAAGTTATAGACGATGTTTGTAATTGAAGTTCATCATATAATAGCATGAATGTTTCTGAAATGTTACTTTGGGCATTTGTCCTAAACCTGGGCATCGCGTTTGGTGCGGGTCTTTACGAAACTAAAATCATTCTACCCCAATGGTTTAAAAAATCAGGGTCTGGATATGTGTTGGATACTCTTTCAATGCGGGAAACAGATACCGGAAGAAAGTTTTGGGGATTTGTGACCACCATGCCTCTTACTTTGCTTACCGTTATTAACCTCGTTTTTGCCTGGCAGACTTCTGGAAATTTATACAATTGGTGGCTTTCTGCCGGTCTTATCACTTTGACTGAACGCCTTGGAACATTCGGATGTTTTATACCCACTGCCATTAAGCTGATGAAGGAAGAGGATATTTCTTCAAAAGAAACAACAACAAGAATCAGGACCTGGATTTTAGGTAATTATATTAGAATGGCATTAAACTTTATTGGCTGGATTGCTGCATTGAAGGCATTGACTTTATATAATTAATACTTAGTATGTTTCAATATTGTGTTCATAATACTGATATCCATAATAGGCAGCTACCGCAACAATTATAAGTATTATTGCAATAAAAAGACTATTTTAAAACTGGATTTGCGTAAATTCAGTTTTGCACGTGCATCCGCTAACACCGCAACAGGAATTGTTTTTACTGCCATAGAAATCAAAAAAGACACCATCAAAAGGTCATCCTCAAAACCTAGTCTTCTGGCTTTTGTAATGTATTGGCACATATCATCGAAGTTACTTGTCTGGAAAAGGACGAATAGTTTTAATCGCGCTAAATCTTCTGAATATTCTTTTACCTTATCCAGATAGTAATTTGCCATAGGATATGATGTATCTTTTATAGCTTGTAAAATTTCAGGGTAATTATCCTGACTCTTGGCAGTGTTGATGAATGCCATAAAAAAAATCACAAAGTAGAAGACCTTAAAAAATCTCATTGATATGCGTTAATCCCAAAAATACACTATCCCTGTCAGATAGTATTAGAAAACTCTTTCAAGGTTAAATCTAATAATCTGCTGAATTAAAATATTGGTAACCATAATATCCTGAAACAACGCAAACTGCAATGATTATCATCACCAGTAATGTGTTTTTCATTTTGGATTTTCCAGAATTTAGCCTTGCCCTTGCATCCGCCAAAACTGCAACAGGAACAGTTTTTACTGCCATTGAAACCAGGAAGGGAATCATAAACAGATCATCTACAAAACCCAAAACCGGGATAAAGTCGGGGATAAAATCAATCGGGCTAAAAAAATAAGCAATAGTAACCCCTATAAGCAATTTGGTAGTAACAGGTGTCCTTTTGTCTTTTGTAGCAAGATAAAGAACGGGTAAATCAGACTTTAAAAGCCGGAATTTGTTCCTGATATTGAGTAAAGAACTGTTCATTGCAAGAAGATTGGTTTAGACCATTTCAAAAGAAACATGCCTCTACATTAAAAGATACAGGAAAGCCCAATTCAGGCCTTCCTGTGAATATTTGCTTAAATAAATGCTTTGGTCTTCTTATCTTTTTTTAAATAGATTAGGCCAATAATTACCCCTGTAACAAGGACTCCAACTGCAATTTTCTGTGCTGCGCCTTTTGGGTTATATTTTAATTCTGCCTTCCAGCCTCTTTCGGCAAATACATTTGGAATATGGCCATGTTTCAGGTCGTCTACAATTCCTTCCACCATGTTAATCCGGTCGGCTAAAATCAAAGGGAGCCAGTGCCACCAGCTTCCTTCGCTGTGTGTGAAAGCATGTCTTCTTAACATCCCGCTTATACCTGATGGGGGAACAGTTGTTCCAAATACTGCCGGCATTCTGGAATGTTCGTTCGATTTTAATATTTCAACACCCACTTGTTGTTGTACAGGCCTCTCCCAATTGATCCGGTTATGGTCATCGCCGGTGTAGTTCTTCATAGGATAGGTCGGCTCATTTTTTGGATCAGCATCTATTCCCCATCCTTTTATATTTTTATAATCTTCATTTCTAGTTTCCATGTCTGTATAGTTTATTATCTCGCCGATGGTGGCATAAGTACTATTTTAATGCAATTGTCCAGTTTGGTTGAGAAAATATGGTAGGCATCTGCCACTTCCTCCATCGGGATCCTATGGGTAATAAGACCTTTTGGGTCAATTCTTCCCTGCTGAACATGTTC
>JANYCH010000383.1 GCA_025360395.1 Cytophagales bacterium
CAAAACACCTTTGGATGGATTATTGATTTCATCTGCCATCACGCTTATTTGTTTGTTCCTCTTTGGGTTTTACAAGAGCAAGCTCACAGGGCAACCACCTTTAATTGGTGCTTTTCGGGTGTTATTTATTGGTGCACTGGCTTCCTCTGCTGCATATATAATTGCCCGTTGGATTCAATCTTAAATAATTCGGACCGAGTTAAGAAATCTTATTTCTAATTACTGAAGCCCATTGTGTCCCCTTTGGGAAGATTTAGAGGGCTTAAAACAAAAAGCCCCGGCATGACCGGGGCTTTTTGCGATAAACATTAAACACTAAACTTAAACCAAAATTACTCTTTACTTATATCAATAGTCTCAATTAAGACTTTTCCATCATTGTTTCTGAGATAAACCAAGACCCGGTGTATCCCATTTACCGTTGTCATTTCCCCAATGTAAAACTTCAAACCTTCTTTTGAAGCTCCCTGGTGAAGGACCTGAAAATCTTTAGGTTTATTTTCGGTTAAAAAATTCCCCAAAGTTTGTTCAGCAGCGGTTTTACCATAAATTTTTTTGTCACCATCAAAGGCGATTTCAGTCCGCGATCCGAGATATGGCGAAAGTTCCTTGATGCTTCCTGTTTTAAAACTGGACTTAAGGCATTTTACAATATCATCCTGCGCACTGGCAAAATTTACAAAAACTATTAAAAGAACGAACGTACAAGCAATCCTGTTATTTATACGCAAATACATATTATTGAAATTCATGCCAAAAATTGTTAAAGTGATATTAATTAAAAAAAAAATACAATATTAATTTATTAAGCATATTTTTTACTGTCTTCTAATACGATTATTTCACTACTAAGGATGACCAATCTTTCAATAACATTTCGTAATTCACGGATATTTCCAGTCCAGCTAAGGGTTTTTAAGTAGTCAAGAGCATCCTGCTCAATTGTTTTGGCTTTTGTACCTTGTTCTTTTGCAATAGCTTGTAAAAAGTAATTCGTAAGTGAAGGAATATCTTCAGTTCTGGATTTTAAAGATGGGACTTTAATAATAATAACACTTAGTCTATGGTAAAGGTCTTCCCGGAAACGGCCTTGTTCAAATTCTTTTTTTAAGTCTTTATTAGTGGCAGCTAAAATCCTAACGTCCACATTGATATCTTTTTCTCCACCTACACGTGAAAGTTTATTTTCCTGAAGTACCCTCAGAACTTTTGCCTGTGCAGAAAGGCTCATGTCGCCAATTTCATCTAAAAATATAGTACCTCCGTCTGCTTGTTCAAACTTACCGATCCTTTGTTTTACTGCAGAAGTAAAAGAGCCTTTTTCATGTCCAAATAATTCACTTTCAATTAGCTCTGAAGGAATGGCAGCGCAATTAACCTCAATAAAGGGAGCACTTGCCCTGTTGCTTAAAGCATGAAGTTGCCTGGCTACAAGTTCTTTGCCAGCACCGTTTGGTCCGGTTATCAGAACTCTGGCTTCTGTTGGCGCTACCTTTTCAATAAGCAATTTTACTTCTTTAATCGCCTGGCTTTCGCCAATTATTTCATATTTTTTATTTGCTTTCTCTTTCAGTGATTTTGTTTCCTTTATCAGTACATTTTTTTCGAGGGCATTTTTCACAGATAATAAAAGCCTGTTGAGGTCAGGTGGTTTAACAAGAAAATCAAAGGCACCTCTTTTGGTTGCTTCTACTGCTATTTCAATGGTCGCATGGGCGGATATCATAATAAATGGCGGACAATTTTCTGCCATCATTGCTTTCTGGAGAACTTCCATTCCATCAACCCTGGGCATTTTTATATCGCATAATACCAGGTCATAGTCTTTCGAAGCAAGTTTTTTTAAGCCGTCTTCTCCGTCAAAAGCCTCATCAACCTCGTGTTTTTCGTATTCCAGAATTTCCCTTAGAGAAGAACGGATAGCCATTTCATCATCAATGATGAGGATCTTTTTTTTCATTTAACTTTAATCTTTGATTGCTTAACAACAAAACCACCTTACAGTTTGTAAAACTGAAAAAATATATCCAATTCTGTTAAACTTTACGCTAATCAATATTATTCCATGGTTCTTACCAATTCTAGAAACTTGTCTCTCTGGAAATTTGAAAATTTGTCAGCACAGGATAAGACTGATCATTTTGTCTCAGATAAGAATGGTGGGGTCAGTTCAGAAGAGTTTGCTACATTAAATTTAAGTTTTTCAGTCGGTGATTTGCATGAAAATGTTCTAAAAAACCGCTCCTTAATTGCTGATTCACTGGTAATTACCCATGATAAATTGTTTTTTGTCAGTCAGTATCATTCAGACCAGGTGCTAACTGTTACCGAACAATATGATGGAAATCCAACTAAAGCAGACGCATTGGTTACAAACGTGAAAGGGATCTGTATTTGTGTGATGGGAGCGGATTGTGTTCCTTTACTTGCTTATGATCCGGTTAAAGAAGTGGTGGCAGCAATACATGCTGGCTGGAGGGGAACTGCCTCGTCCATCACTTTAAAAACTCTGCAAATTATGAAGGATAAATTCGGCAGTCAGCCAGAGGATATTTTATTGTCGATTGGACCTTCTATCTCACAAGCAAAATATGAAGTAGGAGAGGACGTTTATCATTCATTTTTGGAATTGCAGGGTGAAGGTTCTAAAAAGTTTTTTAAGCACGATTTAGTAACAGGAAAATATTTCCCAGACTTATGGGAAGCAAACAAAGACCAGGGTTTGAAGTTTGGGTTAAAAGGAAAAAATATCGAGGTTGCTGGTATCTGCACTTATTCTAATCCAGATAAATTTTATTCAGCCAGGTATTTTAAAAATAAAACCGGGAGGTTCGCAGCTGGGATTTTGTTGAAATAAATCTTGAATTCAATTTAATCTCTGAGTTAAAAATAGACATGGTTTACTGTTTAATAACAAAATAATATGCAAAAAATATTTCTTTTAGCTGCCAGTATTTCTGGTGCAATTTCAGTGATGATCGGTGCCTTTGGCGCACATGGATTGAGAAAATTCCTTGAAGCCAATGATAGAATGGATACTTTTGAAACAGCCGTAAAATACCAGGTTTATCATTCTCTTGCCCTTTTCCTTCTAGGGATTTTGATGTTTCATATCCAGCATAAGTTTTTAGTTTTTGCTGGCTGGAGCCACATATTTGGGATGCTAATATTTTCTGGCAGCTTATATTTATTATGCTTATCAGGAATCCGCTGGCTCGGTGCCATAACTCCAATCGGAGGTTTATTTCTTATTGCAGGTTGGTTATTAATTGCTTTGGCTGTAGGTAAATCTTTATCTTAGATTTAAACCTTATTTGATCCATTCATTGCTATTAATCTTTAATTTTAAGCTATTCAACCATTAAACTCTTTCTTTTGAAAAAGTATTCCGGGCTGGTTTTGGCCTTATTGCTTTCTGTTTACTCCCAGGCGCAAACGCAACTTTCTCAAAAAGAGTGGGTTGACAGCGTTTTTGAATCTATGACTGCCGATCAGAGGCTTGGCCAGTTGTTCATGGTGGCTGCATATTCAAACAAATCTGAAGAGCATTATTCCCAGATAGATTCATTAATAATTAAGTATAACCTTGGTGGCCTTATATTTTTTCAGGGTGGCCCTCTGAGGCAGGCAAGACTTACAAACAGGTACCAGGTGCTTTCAAAAATTCCTCTCTGGATCGGGATGGATGCAGAATGGGGATTAGGGATGAGATTGGACAGCACCATTAGTTTTCCGAAACAAATGACCCTTGGAGCACTTGCAGACAATACATTGATCTATCAGATGGGTAGGGAAATTGCTTATCAGTGCAGAAGGTTAGGCGTTCATGTTAGCTTTTCCCCAGTGGTAGATGTGAACAGCAATCCTGACAACCCTGTTATAGGGAACAGGTCTTTTGGCGAAGACAAAGAAAAGGTAGCTGACAAAGGAGTGGCCTACATGAAAGGGTTGCAGGATGGAAGGGTACTCGCATGTGCCAAACATTTCCCTGGTCACGGCGATACTGATTCAGATTCTCATTTGACCTTGCCGGTTGTTAACAATGATAAAAAAAGAATTGAAAGTATTGATTTATATCCGTTTAAAAGATTGTTTAAAGATAGTGTGGGAAGCGTAATGGTCGCACACATGCAGATTCCCGCCTTTGATCCTACACCTAACCGCGCAACCACTTTATCTCCGGAAGTGGTTACCGAGCTGCTGAAAGATAAAATGAATTTTGACGGAATTATTTTTACAGACGCACTAAACATGAAAGGTGTAAGCAAGTACAATAAGCCCGGAGAAGTAGATTTGAAGGCTTTGCAGGCAGGAAATGATGTTTTGTTATTTTCCGAAAATGTTCCGAAAGCAATAGAGCTTATTAAGGAAGCAGCTAAAAAGAAAAGTTTTCAAAAGGAGATTGATAAAAGGGTAAAGAAAATCCTGACAACCAAATATTGGTTGAAATTAACTAGTCTGCAAACTATTAAAACAGACAGCCTGTATCAGGATTTGAATAATGCTTCTGCCCAAGCTTTAAGGGTTAAGCTTTTTGAAAAAGCTTTTACTGTAGTAAAAAACAAAAATAATTTTCTTCCGGTCAAACGAAAAGACTCTCTTTCTTTTGCTTCTGTCACAATTGGTCTAGACAAAGAAAATATAGTACAGTCCACATTAAACAAATATGCTGATTTTAGGAATTTTACTGTTCCAAGAAAGGAAATGGCCGATTTTAATTACACAAGATTAGGCGATTCACTTAGTAAATTTAAAGTGGTGGTGGTCAGTTTTCATGAACTCAACAACCAGAGAAGTAAAAATTACAACCTACCTGCGGGTGCCCTTGAAATGGTTAACCGACTGTCCCGCAAAACCAAAGTTGTTGTGTCCGTCCTTGGAAACGCTTATAGCCTGAAAAATTTCGACAAAGTTGATTATCTGTTGTGTGGATATGAGGATAATTATACAACCAAAAGAATAATTCCGCAGATCATTTTTGGAGCTGTGCAGGCTTCCGGAAAACTACCTGTAAGTGCTTCTGTTACTATTACAGAGGGCTTAGGAGATACAACTGCCAGAAACAACATTTTCAAATATTCTATACCGGAGAGTGTTGGCATGAGTGCTTTTAAGTTGGGAAGGATTGATACGATTGCGTTGGCTGCTATCAAAGACAAGGCAATGCCTGGTTGCCAGATCCTGCTGGCAAAAAACGGTACCATCGTTTACAATAAAACATTTGGCTATCTAAATTACGAAGGCAAAGATTCTGTAAATGAAAGTACTGTTTATGACCTAGCATCTATAACCAAAGTGGCAGCAACTACGTTGGCTGTCATGCATTTATATGAAACTGGTAAACTTTCATTAGATAGTACAGTAAGCGTTTATTTACCTGAATTTATCGGGACCAACAAAGAAAACCTTAACGTGCAAGAAGTTCTTAGTCACCAGGCCGGTTTAATCGCATTTATAGAGCACTGGAAACGTACTTTGAATATTAAAATACCTAAGGACAACGTTTACTGCAATGAAAAATATGGGAATTTTTGTCTTCCTGTAACACCTTCAATGTATGCAGATCAAGCCTTGGCAGATTCTATGTGGAAATGGACAATACAATCCAATACTTTGATAAAAAAGGAAGGTCAGGAGTGTTACGGGTATGTTTACAGCGATTTAGGTTTTTATATTATGAAAGCCATTTGTGAAAGAATCCTGGCGATGCCAATAAACGATTTTCTAAATCAGAAATTTTATAAGCCCCTCGATTTGAAATATCTTGGATTTAGGCCATTAGATAGGATTCCTGCATCTCAAATTGCACCAACGGAAATGGATAATTATTTCAGGTACCAGGAAATCCGGGGCACTGTTCATGACCAGGGAGCAGCTATGTTAGGAGGTGTTGGTGGGCATGCAGGGTTATTTTCAAATGCCAATGACCTGGCCACCATTATTCAAATGTTATTGAATGGCGGAGAGTACAATGGCATCCGTTATTTCAAAAAGGAAACTATTCAGGAGTTTACCAGGGCACATTATTTCTATAACCGCCGGGGCTTAGGCTGGGACAAACCATCTATGGAAAAAAACGGTCCAACCTCCTTCTATGCCTCACATTCTACCTTTGGCCATACAGGATTTACCGGAACCTGTTTTTGGGCAGATCCTGAAAAGCAATTGATTTACATATTTTTATCCAACAGGACATTCCCCACAGCTGAAAATAAAAAATTAGTCTTGCAAAATATCAGAACTAAAATACACGATGCAGCCTACGAGGCCATATTAGATGATAAGCCAACCAACTTCTCAACAACTTCTGTGTTTCCCGCTTTGAAGAGGAATTTTTAATTTTTTGGTATAGAATTTTTTCGCTTGAAAGATGGCAGATTTTCTGGAAGATATCCATTTGAGAAAGTATCATTACAAGCTGATAAACAAGCATTATTGGTTTGTTTTGTTCTCAAAGCAGATTATGCTTGCCGGGTATTTTGTAGTAATTGCTGTTCATGTTTCTACAAGTTACCTTCTTATTTCGAGCGGTGGATTTTTAGCCTCAATTTCCAGCCTCGTTATGGTTATCAATGGCTTACTCGGTAGTATTTTCTTTATCTGGAATAGAAACTACGGAAAACGGCTAAGGGGCATTATAGAAATGGGTCAAAATTGTGAGAATGGTTTTGTAGATGAACTCCAATGTCGGTTAATCAATAACCTGGCTGAAATTGGAACCCATAATGTGTATAAAACTGCCAGCACAATTCTTATAATAATAGTGTCGTTAGGTTCAATTATGGCCTCATTGGCATTATTCGTTTTATTCTCATTGCCTTATATTAAAAATAATTTATGAAATACGACCAGATATTGGATGTACAGGTTACAACTTTACAGTTTAGGTTATTATAAATCTTGTAAAATAATAGTTGGATTATTTCTTCCTGTTCTTTTCTACAATTTCTCTGGCAAGGTTAAGATAACTAATTGATCCTTTGCTTTCTGCGTCATGCGCAATAACAGGTAAGCCAAAGCTAGGTGCTTCGCTTAATTTCACATTTCTTGGAATAATGGTTTCAAAAACCATATTTGGGAAGTGAGTTTTGACTTCATCTACAACCTGGTTTGATAACCTGATCCTTAAATCATACATAGTTAGCAGAATACCTTCAATCTCCATTGTAGTATTCAACCTTTGCTGAATGATCTTAATAGTATTTAGCAATTTACCCAGGCCTTCAAGAGCAAAATATTCACACTGTACAGGAATAATAACAGAATCTGAAGCAGTCAGGGAATTAACCGTTATCAAGCCTAAAGAAGGGGAACAGTCAATTAAAATATAATCGTAATTGTCTCTAATAGAATTGAGCGCAACCTTCATTCTTTCTTCCCTGCTTGCGATATTGATCATTTCCAATTCAGCACCTACAAGGTCCATGTGTGAAGGGAGTAAATCCAGGTAATCAACAGAAGTATTTACAATTGTTTCTTTAGCAGTAGCCTCGTTCATCATGCACTCGTAAATGCTTTTCTTGATAGTACGAGGATCATAACCTAACCCTGAAGTGGAATTTGCCTGCGGGTCTGCATCAACAAGTAAAGTTCGCAATTCAAGGGCGGCAAAACTGGCAGCAAGATTTATAGCAGTTGTCGTTTTACCAACCCCACCTTTCTGATTAGCAATTGAAATTATCTTACCCATTTAGAACATTACGTAAAAGTATACCAAAAGTAAAAAGTTTAGACCAGTAGAAAAACTCTAATGATTAATAGTTAAATTTAATATTCAATAAGGTCAGTTTTTTAAAAAATATTTTTAAGTGTCAGCAATCTGACTTTTTGTAAGATTAAACATTATTACTTTTGATTAAAATAAATGTTTATGAAACACTGTATTGTTATTTTCTTATTATTTGTTATTGCCTCAAACGGATATTCTCAGACAGATCCGAATGTCAGGGTTAAACAGTTTAACCTCGATAAAACAACTGCATTGCAGGGATATGATGCTGTAAGTTATTTTAACGGTAAACCCGAAAAGGGAGATAAGTCTCAGATGTTGAATTACCTGGGAGTTAATTATTATTTCAAAAATGCAGCCAATTTGAATTTATTTAAAGCGAACCCATCTAAATATGAACCTGCTTATGGTGGTTGGTGTGCATTTGCTATGGGTGATAATGGTGAAAAGGTGGAAGTTGATCCTGAAACCTTCAAAATTATCAATGGGAAATTATATCTATTCTACAACTTCTATTTCAACAATACATTGAAGAAATGGAACAATAATGAGGCAGAGCTTAAAAATAAAGCCGAAATAAATTGGAGCAAATTTATTAAAAAATGAATAAAATGAAATTAACGAAAATCGAAAAGGGAGTTAGCTGGATTTGTCAGATATTTGCTGCCATTATTATGTTGCAAACCCTATATTTCAAATTCTCAGGTTCTGAGGAATCTGTTTATATATTCTCAACACTTAAGATGGAACCTTGGGGAAGGTATGGTATAGGAATTGCTGAATTGATTGCTTCTATATTATTGATTATTCCTTCTTTGTGTTGGCTGGGCGCATTAATGGGAGTTGGGATTATGGCTGGCGCAGTTGTTTCGCATCTTACCGTTTTAGGAATAGAAGTAAAAGGTGACGGTGGCTACCTTTTTGCGTTATGCCTGGTTGTTCTTTTTTGCAGCTCTATGATTTTATTTATCCAAAGGAAAAAAATTCCCATCCTTCAGGGTTATCTTCCGGTTTAAAAGCAACCAAATTTAATAAAACTTAGTTTATCCATTTAGAAAACCTAAATCATTATGAAATTGAAAGAAGTAACGTTTGAAATTGCAGGACAGTTAATGCTAGTATTAAATGCAATCGGCAATGAAAAATATGCTGAAAAGATCTCATTGCTTTCCGGATCAAGCATTGGCCAGCATGTCAGGCATGTGATAGAATGTTTTAACTGCTTCATGGATGGATATGAAACTGGTATCGTGAACTATGACAACAGGAAAAGAGAGCTGGAGATTGAAATCAATGAGCTTGTGGCCCTAAGTAAACTACAACAAATTCAGGACCAATTAAAGTATATTGACCTCAATAAAAGATTGATAATGGAGGTCGGTTTTGATAGGATGTTAACCGATAAAACGCAATTGCATACTACTGCAGGAAGGGAACTTGCCTATAATATTGAACATGCTATCCATCATATGGCATTGATTAAGATAGGGTTATTAAATATTTGTCCCAAATTCATCCTGCCAGAAAGTTTTGGTGTTGCTTATTCTACCATTAACCACAAAAACAAGATATGTGTACAGTAACTTATCTTCCACGGTTGAAATCAGGCTACATACTTACATCCAACCGAGATGAAAAAGTTGAGAGGCCAAGTGCATTTGCACCTGCTTTAAAATTTACAGGAAACCAAAACATTCTTTTACCTACTGATGCTTTACATTTTGGCACCTGGATAGCGTGTTCAGATACTGGCCGGGCACTGTGCCTGCTAAACGGTGGTATTTTTAAACACATACCTTTGCCTGAATATAAAAAAAGCAGGGGTTTAGTCCTAATTGATGCTTTTGATTACCTCGATGGGAGTGATTTTGTACTAAGATATGATTTGACTGGAATAGAACCTTTCACTTTGATTTTTATAGACCAGGGCAAGCTGAATGAAATAAAATGGGACGGGTCTAATGTGTATTTAAAAAGACTTAATCCTTTACAACCGTATATATGGTCATCAGTCACACTGTATTCTGAGGAGATAATTAATCAAAGAAAGATATGGTTCGATGAATGGCTTTCCAAAAATCCTGATCATGAAGTTGAAAATATATTGGATTTTCATCATTTTGCAGGAAGCGGTAATGTTGAAAATGACATTCAGATGAACCGGGATAATTTTTTGAAGACTGTAAGTATCACTTCTGTAAGTTGTTTTTCCGGATCTCATTTCGTAATGCATTATGAAGACCTAAAATCTGGTCAAAAAACCATTTCTGAACTTACATTGAACTCAAATCCAATAAATGAATCAATTGAGGTTTAAAACTTCACTATTTCTTGAAAAACTTTTTAATTGGGAATACTGGCCCTTTGAATTGGTCTACTTTCCTGTTTTTATATATTATCTCTGGCTTTCATTAAAAGCCCGCTCACTTTTCTATTTCTCAGCTTCTAATCCTTCCATCCTCACAGGAGGTATGTCTGGAGAATCAAAAGGAAAAATACTTGAGGTGATACCTGATGATTACAAAGCCTTTACTTTGTTCATACCAAAAGGGACAAGTATTGAAGATTTAATCAATAATATAACAGTCAATAAATTAACTTATCCAGTCATAGCTAAACCTGATGTTGGTGAAAGAGGAAAGTTGGTCGAAAAAATAAAGGATCAAGAAGAATTAAAGGCCTATCATCAAAAGAACAATATCGACTTTCTAATTCAGGAATACATAGATTATGAAATAGAATTAGGAATTTTTTATTATCGGTTTCCTGATAGCGAAAGTGGAATAGTGAGTTCAGTGACAAAAAAAGGTTTTCTACACGTTCAAGGAGATGGCAAATCAACCTTATTAGAACTCATGAAAGCACTTCCCCGTGCAGGTTTTCAAATAGAAAGGCTTAGCAAGAAAATAGATACAAGTATAGTTCCGTTAAAAGATGAGACCTTATTGCTTGAACCTATTGGAAACCATTGCAGGGGAACTACTTTTTTAAACGAAAATTCAATTATCGACAAACAATTAAACCTTACAATAGACAACATCAGCAAAAAAATTCCAGGGTTTTACTATGGCAGGTACGATTTGCGGTGCAAGTCAATAGAAGATTTAAAGGAAGGAAGAAACATTAAGATACTTGAATTGAATGGGGCGGGTGCCGAACCATCTCATATATATCATCCTGGTGCTTCTATCATTGAAGCATACAAGGTTTTATTTACGCATTGGAAAATAATGTATCAGATAAGCATTCAAAACAATAAAAATGGAACCCCATTTTTGAAATTTAAGGAGGGCAAGGAAATTTTTCTTAGAAACTGAGATTATTTAATCTAAATCTTAAATCAACTTCCCGGATTACATACTTCCATTCTTCAGAATTCCTCAAAAAGGACAATAAGGCGTCAAATGCTTTTTCATGTTCGGGAGCAAACTCAAACCAGGTTATAAAATCAAACGGTTGGCCAAGGTCTTTTGAATGATAAAGTTTTCTTGCTATTCCAGGAAGAAAATTCATTCCTTCTTTGATATGGCCAGATTGGTCTTCAATTATTCTCCTTCTTTCATCCTGGGCCAGGTTCCACCATTCTTCAGATTTTTTAATCGGTATCATGGCAGACAATGTCGCCTCTGGTCTTCCAAGCCCAGGTTGAATTGCCTTTAGTTTGTCAATCTCGTCCTTAGTTGTGTATCTGATATTACTTGAAACCCCTTTTAAAATCCATGCAGCTTTAAGGTTTTCATTTTTCTCTTGTGTTATTTCTAAACAGTCAAAACTTGGTAATGGTACTCCGGATATATTATGATTATTTATCATTTTCCAACAGCCTTGATCGCCAGCAATAAAGCAAGTGACATTTGAAAAATCCATCAATTTTAGTGCTATTTCAATTCTGCATACCCAAAAAGTGACTTGTATTGGACACAATATACCAATGCATATTTATATTCAGAGGTATAATCTGAGGGAACAGTAAAATTAATACTGCTGTTTGAATAACCAGAAGTCAGTTTCATAAGTGTAATCACATTAGAAGAACTGTAATTATTGCTCTTAGAAAGATAAACGTAAACATCCGGTCCTGGTGTCATATTAAAATTCGTAAATCTCAGGACCTTACCTCCACCTTTTTCATTATACAACAGCGCATTTCCCCCCAATCCATGCTCAAAGCTGGAAAAAGTCCCTTTCCCTATGGTATCGGAAGCTGTTGTTTGAGGCTGGTTGATCGTTTCTGTGGGGCCAGTAGACATTGTTTCTTTATCCTTTTTTTTACAACCTGTTGTTGCCAATAAGGCAATTACAACTATACTGGCAATACTGTTTAAATTTGCTGATACTTTCATCTTGACTTATTTAAAAGGTTTATAAGTTATTCCAACCATAAAAAGGGAGGATTTCAATCGGTAACGGTCATTCATTATTCTTCCATTGTCGAAAGAATGCTTTTGAGCAGAAGTATATTCAGTAAATAAAAAGGTTAAACCGCTGCGGATCGCTATCTTTTTACTAATCCAATACCTTAAAGAGAATTCAGAATTTAAGGAACCAATATCATTATCACTGGTAAGCAACAAATTGAATTTAGTAGGCCTAGCAGTTTGTACCGGTGACTGATTTGGATCATATTGAGAAGAAATAATATTTATTTTTTTGTCTGAACCGAAACTGAAGCCCGTAACGTCGACGTTGAAACCAAGATCAAACCTTTTTATCGTGTATTGCAAATACACTGAAAGGTTAATTAAATTAACCTGAGGCGTTTGCAAGGCAATAGTGTCCAGGTTTTCATTGATGGTTTCTGAAAGAATGGTTCCCAGGTTTTGTTTGGTGCTGGTGTATTTTGAAGGTGCTGTGGAATATGATTGGTTAGCACCGACATAAGAAGTAAACCTTAATCCATAACCAACTTTGAATTTTTGCTTCTTTTTTCCAAAACCATGAAGATGGGACCAGGACAAAGCACCAGCAATTTCCTTGTTTCCGACACTACCAGCAAGGTCAAAATAATGCTGGCTTTTGTACTTAGGCCTAATAAATGATGTATCCTGTGCATATAAGCCTGAATACAAAATTGAAAATAATAATGAGAGAATTGAATATTTCATAATACAGTTTAATGAGTAAGCAAGGTAGAATGAAATGCATACTTAAAATGTCAGGCAGGCGACATCAGGGAAAAAAGTCAATTTTAAAGCAAAGAAAGGAAGGTATTATTTAGTTTTTTTCTTGGTAGTTGCCAATTCCTGATCTGTTACATTGTTCTTCTGTAAAGTATCAGCTTCTGTTTTCAGTATGCTGGTAACCACATAAACATAGTTCAACCTGCTAAAATCTGCTGCAAATCGGATGGTGATCCTGTAGAAGGTTTCATCTGGTTTTATTTCCGTTTTTTCAACAAAACCAAGCGGAACCCCTGGAGGAAAAACATTATTAAAACCTGATGTTAAAACTGTATCTCCTTTTTTTACTTCTATATGCCGTGGGATATAAAGAAAGATTCCCTTTGTAGGATCTGATCCTTCCCAACGCACTGATCCTAAGGCTTCTTTTGATTTTAATCTTGCTGAAATGTAAATGGATGAATGAAGGATAGAATTTATCAGACAATAATTATCAGAACATTTTTTTACAACACCCACTGCACCAAGTGGAGAGAAAACTCCCATACCTGTTACAATACTGTCATTTTTTCCTTTATTGATGGTGATATAGTTATTCACCATCATGGTTGTATTGTTTATGACCTTGGCCGCCTTAAATTTAATATTTGTGACATTTTCAGGTCTCAAAGAATTGAGGATAGCCTGTTCATTAATGCTCACTCTTTTATTTAGCTGGTAGCGTAGCATGGCATTTTCATTTGCCAGTCTTTCGTTCTGGTATTTCAGGTCTACATAATCTTCAGCATCCTTTTTTACCGAATAAATGCCCCCAACCATGCTATTGGAGGTGTTAAAGAAGCTTGCCCCCTGATAATTGTTAAAAGTAAAAAACAAGAAAAGGCAGGCCACTTCAAGAATGACAAAGAGAAAAACTCTCTGATTTCGGATTAAAAATAGAAAAAGCTTTTGCACTCTATTTTTATGACATCAACACAGCTTTGTAAGTATTAATGTTCTTCAAGGCAAGTCCAGTTCCTCTTACCACGGCACGTAAAGGATCTTCGGCAACGTGAATTGGCAGCTTTGTTTTGAGCGCAAGACGTTTGTCAAGGCCCCTTAAAAGTGCACCACCGCCTGTCAGGTAAATTCCTCTTTCATAAATATCGGCTGATAGTTCTGGAGGGGAGATCTCCAGTGCCTTTAAAACAGCTTCTTCAATTTTAGAAACAGATTTATCTAAAGCAAAAGCAATTTCAGAATATGATACTTTTATGACTTTAGGAATACCGGTCATTAAATCTCTTCCACGAATGTCAAAATCTGCTGGTGGGTTTTCAAGTTCGGTCATGGCAGATCCAACTTCTATTTTAACCCTTTCTGCAGAACGTTCACCAATTAAAAGATTGTGCTGACGGCGCATATAATCAAGTATGTCCCTGTTGAACACATCTCCCGCAACACGGATTGACTGATCACAAACTATACCCGATAAAGCAATTACAGCAATCTCAGTTGTACCGCCTCCGATATCCACAACCATAGATCCAAGAGGTTGTTCTATGTCAATTCCTACTCCTAGTGCCGCTGCTATTGGTTCATAAACCATATAAACTTCTTTTGCACCGGCATGTTCTGCTGAGTCACGGACTGCACGCTTTTCGACCTCTGTAATTCCTGATGGAATACAAATAACCATTCTATGAGAAGGTGCGAAGAAACGTTTTTGGCCGCCATCAATCATCTTGATCATCCCTCTGATCATGTGTTCAGCAGCATGGAAGTCAGCAATTACCCCATCTTTTAGTGGACGTATTGTTTTGATGTTTTCATGTGTTTTTTCGTGCATTTGCATCGCTTCACGACCAATTGCAAGCACTTTTCCGCTTTGTCTGTCAAGTGCTATGATCGAGGGCTCATCCACTACGATCTTGTCTTTATGTATAATCAGTGTATTGGCAGTACCAAGGTCAATGGCAATGTCACTGGTGAAGAAATCGAAGAATCCCATGTATACTATGTAAGTTGTGGCGAATTAAACAATAATTTCGATGAATATTACTACTTATTTAATCTGATTTTGACATTTATGGTAAAAGAATAGAACTATCGCCATAACTTAAAAATCTAAAGTCGTTTTTAAGGGCATAATCATATACTTTTTTCCAATTTTTACCCAAAAAGGCTGCCACCAATAATATCAGCGTGCTCTCCGGTTGATGAAAATTTGTTATCAATCCTTTACATATCCTGAAATGATAACCAGGTACGATAATAATGCTTGTTTCTACGGTTATCATCTCTTTTTCGTTTTGTTTCATCCATAATAAAAGTGAAGAAATACTTTCTTTTGCTGATTGTTTATCTTCAGAATAGCCGTCCCATT
>JANYCH010000009.1 GCA_025360395.1 Cytophagales bacterium
AAATAAGTACCCAGGCTCACACTTTCAAAAAATTTTCCTTCAGTATTGTCAATATAAAAACCGTTGTCAATATCCCTTCCGGCTTGCTCAATGTAAGTTCCAACATTTGGCAGAAATGAAAAACTTGCCAGCCTTTAGCCAATAGAACTGGCTGATATTTGTGGCAAAGAAGTTTCCAAATGAATATTTCAATTCATTTTTTTTCGTTATAATAATGCCACAAATTGATGTTTAATCCTTGTTTTCTTGTATCGGATTTACATCAAACTTCCGATATCACCATATGTCCCTGTTCCCGGAGGATTGAATAAGGGATTAACAACTGCAACATGCATTGCTTCTTCTTTTACAGGAAATGCTCTAAATAACCAATGCGATCTGGATGATAATATTATGTATTTTTATTTTGCTCATTTCCAACATTAGTTTTCTATATGCTGAAATTGAAACATGTCCTTGTAATTATTAGAAACTTTTACAGCATCACTTCCTTCTTTATTCACTATTGGCAAAGAAGAAATTGAAATGTCAGCGGGATTTTTGAATACTTCTAACACATCAACATAATAAAGGATATTGGGAACTGCACTTGATCTGACTTCTAAAACCGAGCCAAAATCTGAACTCACAGTTTGAATGGTATTAATGCTTTTTGTATACCCTGTAATATCATAACCAAAATTCCCAGTGCTTGAGGAAGGGGATGTTCCCGAAAGTTTAAAAAACAAATAAGCATTGCCCCAAACCCAGATCATATCAGGATTTACCGTATAATCTAGAGTAGAACCTGGCGCATGACTTTTAGCTTGATTTATACTGTCAATCCCAATTGAAAAACTAATACCATTGTAAGATCCTGAAGGAACATTGTTGATCGTAATGGTTTCATTCTCAGGTGAATTGATCAGGTAATAATCTTCGAAAGTTACTTTGGTCCCATCTGGCTTTTTTAGCGTTATTTGGCCAATAAAATATTTGAAAACACCGACCTTAAAATTCTCTCCTGAAGAATTTTGATAACTTTTTTCAACGGCAAAGGGTTGGCCACCAGCTGTAGATCGGAAATCAATCTTGAAAGAAGATGTTTTATTTATTGACTGCTCAGTGACGGGATTGACTATTAAAGGCGTCGGGCTTTCGGTTGCTTTTTTGCAGGATAAAAATAACCCGCTAACCACAAGGATGTACAATATGTTTTTCATAAGATCTTGTTTTAAATTTAGATATGTTTAACTGTTTTTTGCTTTTTGTGCCATCCGTTTCTTAATGGATTCTATTTGACAATCACAAAATTTACTCAGGGGGTCGCATAACATTTCCAGGCGATGTCAATGAATTATAAAGGACACTGTTTACTGGTTCTAATGTATCTATATAACCTTTATTTGTATTTGTTATTGTTTAAACGCAGCAGAGAACTCAAGATTAAGTTTGCCAGCCGGATTACTAACCGAATGGCGTCCCGGGATACTTAATTAGTAACGAAAATGTGCAATACTTGTTTGCTAAATCCGGCAGTATCGGGACTATCATCCTGCAATCCTCTTTTAATACAGGCTTTCAGTTTCTTGTAAACGCAACCTATGCATATAATTTGAAGAAGCAAGATGCAAACATATATACTAATTTTATTCTTGCTCAAATCTGAAAGAGTTTGGAATAATGGCAGCTATTTTGGCTGAAAAACTATCTAACAATTTTGTATTTGTAACTCAAAAGGTAAACCACTGCACCTAAACCGGCAGTGAGCAATCCTGACAGGGATTGTACCATATTTTCTTTGAATACATACAACATCATCCAGCCATCAACAAACAAAAACAGTATTGGTGCTAAAGGATAAAACCATGTCCGGAAACCTTCATGTTCAGGATACCTTTTTCGTAAAATGAAAATCCCACCCACTACCAAACCTGTAAACATGCTCAAAGTAAATCCTATATATGTAAGCACATTTTCAAATGTAGAAGTGTGCACCATAATTAAAGCAATGGCGGTCAGCATCAATTGAGAAACGTATGGGTTGCCCGATTTATTTTGTCTGGTAAAAAATTTAAAAGTTGTAAAGTCTTCTGCAATAGCCTTTGTTAGCCTCGGACCAACCATGCTCATAGCATTAACCGAGGCCATTAATCCAAGTGCAATCAAAGCTGAAACAATGCTGCCACCCTTTAAACCAAATATTGACTGAGCTGCGATGTATCCAACCTCCACTTTACCGGCCAAGGCATGAACAGGAACATTGTAAAGAAAGATGAAATTTAAAATAAGGTATAGGAAGGTTACAACGGCAGTTCCACCAAAAAGTGAAAG
>JANYCH010000003.1 GCA_025360395.1 Cytophagales bacterium
ACGATAACCGGAATGGATGAAAAAAAAAGCACTGAATCCTTTACTGTCATCTTTCCACAACCAGCAAGTAAAGTCCTGAATGTTAGACTACAGCCATCAAAATCAAAAATCAGGATGTCAATTTCTACAATGCAGGGAATTGAAATGATGGTTAAAGAATTTTCAGCTTCAAGTGTTGAAAATGAAATTTCTTTCGAAACCCAAATATTAAGTCCTGGAACTTATATTATGACCCTTCAAAAAGACGATTCAAAGGAAACACATAAAGTTGTGATTGAATAAAAAATAAAATACCAAGCCTTGTATTATGCAGGGCTTGGTATAGTTTAAAAACTTTTTTCGATCCAGCCGCCGCCTACAACATCATCACCTTCATAAAAGACTGCAGCCTGTCCGGGTGTTATGGCATCTACATATTCATGAAAACGGACTGTCATTTTATCTCCTTCCTGTGTTATAACTGCAGGTGACCCATCGTGTTTGTAACGTACTTTTGTAACTGTTTCCAGATTACGGCCTTGAATATCTGCGTATTTCATCATATTCATTTTGCCAACCCTCATGCCGTTTTTTCCTAATTCTTCTATCGGTCCTAAAACCACTTCATTGGTTTCTTTTCGCACTTCCGTCACGAAAATAGGGTAGCCTAAAGCCAGTCCAAGTCCTTTTCGCTGTCCAATTGTATAAAATGGGTAACCGTCATGTTTGCCTACTATTTTACCATCAGACAATACATAATTTCCTCCCCGAACTTCTTCTTCTAATCCAGGAACGCGCCTTTTTAGAAACCCTCTGTAATCATTGTCAGGAATAAAGCAGATTTCATAAGATTCCGGTTTGTTCACAAGGTCAGTGAACCCCCTGTCAGTTGCCATTTGCCTAATTTCTGACTTTTTCAGATCGCCTAATGGCAACATAGTTCTGCTCAGGCTTTCCTGGGAAACACCCCAAAGGGCGTAAGATTGATCCTTATTTAAATCTGTTCCTTTAGAAATTACATAACGGTCTTCATGTTTTCTCACCTTTGCATAATGGCCTGTGGCAATAAATTCGCAACCTAGTTTATCGGCCCTGCGAAGTAATGCATCCCATTTTATATGGGTATTGCAAAGAACACATGGATTGGGCGTTCTTCCTGCCAGATATTCAGAAGTAAAGTTTTCTATAACATAATCGCCAAATTCTTCTCTTATATCTAGGATATAATGTGGAAAACCCAGGTCGACGGCAACGTTCCTTGCATCATTGATAGAATCCAGGCTGCAACAACCTGTTTCTTTCTTATTTCCACCTGCACTGGCATAATCCCAGGTCTTCATCGTCATTCCAATCACTTCGTAACCTTGCTCATGAAGCATCACGGCACAGACGGAACTATCTATTCCGCCGCTCATTGCGACAAGGACCCTACCTTTTTTGCTCATTTCTGTTTAATTTTTTTGAATTCTGGCAATGCCGTTTATAAAATTAAGCAAGCCAAACTAAACCTGTGAATTTAAGTGGTTGTTTACTAGGTTTGCAAAGTTAAAACAAAGAACAAGGTTTTCCTGTGGAAAGTTTATTTATCAGTTCTTTGGCCTGTTATAGACAAAGCAAATTTAATATGTTAAGAATACCAGTAAAAATTAATGGGGTCAATAACCTTTCTGATGCAAGGTATTGCGCCGGAATGGGTGTAGAAATGATGGGATTTTCAGTTTCAGAAAATCATGAGAGGTATCTTCCTGTTGAAAAGATAAATGGGATCAGTGGCTGGATTTCCGGAATAAAAATAATAGCTGAAAGCTATTTAGGAGAAAATCCTAAAACCATCATTGAGAAAGCTGAAAGCATTTCTGCACAGGCAATAGAAATTGAGGCAGGATTTTATTCGCTTGACATGTTCAGTGGCAAAAACCTGATATGCAGGCTTGACATAAATGAGATGTCAAAAGTTTTGCCAAAAATTCCAGCAGATGCAGTATTGCATTTGAAGGTAAAAAAAACAGATATAAAGGAATTGGTTGAGATAGCAAAACTCTGTGCTCAAAGGGAAACTATTCTCAATGTAAGCGAACTGGATTTAAATGAAATTGAATTAATTTTAAAAGAAACAAAGGTTTATGGATTGAGCCTGGACGGTGGTAATGAACTAAGTCCGGGTTTAAGGGATTTTGAAGACATATGCCATGTTTTAGAATACCTTGAAGCATAACCAAATATTGCCATTTCTCACAATTTCTAAGTTATTCTTCCGAAGATGAAAATCAAAATATTTATTATTAGTTTATTATGTATTGTTCAGGACATTCAGGCACAATTGCCAAGTCAATCCTGTCACGACGATTTGTTTGTGAAACAAGCTGCAAATAAATTCTGGGGATATGTGGATATGTTTGACGAATGGCGGGTCGAACCAGTATTTACCAAAGTTTATCCTTTTACCGGAAACAAGGCAGTAGTTGAGAAATACGGCCAGTATGGAGTGGCCAATTGCAGTGGTAAACTAATAATTCCGGCTGAATATGAAGAAGTTGGCCCTTTGACTTTTAGTGAAAGCTTTTGGGCTAAAAGAGCAGGTAAGTGGTC
>JANYCH010000038.1 GCA_025360395.1 Cytophagales bacterium
ATTCAAACAAACTATATTTGATAACCTCATAAAGAGAATGGTAATAGCTGACTATGTACCTATAAAACAAATAAAATTTCGTATAAGTATTTAAATGGGCTATTCTTTAATTTTAATTTAAACAATACCCATTACCCAAAACTTCATAGTTCTTGCCCTGATGCAAAAGAACCAAAAGATCAGGGCTGTGAATTAAATGGCAAATTTCTTCCAGGCAGGTTATAGTTGCGAGTTGACAGTTATGAGTTGTGAGGAAAAACAAAACGATGCATTATTAAATTAGGTTGCGGACAGTGTAGCGCGTGGGACATCGAAGGCCAAAGTGAATCTTTCTTTTCTGGCAAAATGAGAGAGGGGCTGCGTGAAGAGAAAAGTAGGATTTCTGGCGTTCGTGCCTTTTTTGTTAGTTTTTGGGCATCAAAAAGTAAGAGAGTGGACTTGCAAGTTTCTAAGATTCCTCTTCAAAATGCTTGCCCATAACAATTCTTAATGCCATTTTTTATTTCTCATATAGAAAAAACCTATTTTTACATTCATAACATTAAACTTATGAAAATTTTAAAACCTATTCTTTTAACTTTAGCTGGTATCCTTGTACTTGCTTTGATCATTGCCGCATTTACAGAAAAAGAATTCGCTGTAGTACGTGAGGTTTCAATTAATAAACCTAAAACAGAAGTTTTCGACTACATTAAATTATTAAAAAACCAGGACAACTTCAGTGTTTGGGCACAAGCTGATCCAGCAATGAAAAAAGAGTTTAAAGGACAAGACGGAACTCTAGGAGCCGTTTCTTACTGGGACAGTGAGAAAAAGGAAGTTGGAAAAGGTGAACAGGAAATCACTAACATAACTGAAGGAGAAAGAGTAGATTATGAATTAAGATTTAAAAAACCATTTGAAGCAACTAACACTGCTTACATGTCCACTGAAGAAGTAGATCCAACTCAAACAAAAGTTAAATGGGGCTTTAATGGAAAAATGAATTATCCAATGAACCTGATGCTATTATTTACGGATATGGACAAAATGCTTGGTAAAGACTTATCTCAGGGTTTAACTAACCTAAAAACAGTTTTGGAAAAATAAGAAGTAATAAATTTTTTACAAAGGCCTGGAGAATTATCATTCTTCAGGCCTTTATTTTTTTGTGATCATTTTGAGTAAACTATCAAGATATTCTCTGTCGTTTGCAAGGCGGGGCACTTTATTTTGACCGCCTAGTTTTCCCCTTTTTTCCATCCATTTATAAAATGTATTTTTTTCTACTGAATTTACCAAAGGCAGGTCTAAGGCAATATTACCAGCACGTTTGGCATCATAATCTGAATTTACTTCCCTGATTTTAGCATCCAAAATTTCGGTAAATGCAACTAAACTTTCAGGCGCCTTTTCAAATTCTATGATCCATTCGTGCGATCCACGTTTGTTATTTTCAATAAATTTAGGTCCTGCTGTAAAATTCAGGATGATAGATCCTGTTTGACTGGCGGCAAAAGCTGCTGCAACTTCCGCATTTTCAACCATCAATTCTTCGCCAAAAGCATTGATAAAGTGCTTTGTCCTGCCTGCAATTTTAATTTTATAAGGTTTTAAAGAGGTGAACTTTATAGTATCGCCTATCATATACCGCCACAAACCTGCATTGGTACTAATAACCAGTGCATAAGGAACATTTAATTCTACCTGTTCTAATGACAGGGTTTGCGGAAATTCCTCATCCAGTTGATCTAAAGTCAAAAATTCATAATAAATCCCATAATCAAGCATCAGGAGCATATCTTCCTGATCAAGTTGATTTTGAATCCCAAAGAATCCTTCAGAGGCATTGTAAACCTCCATATAGTTCATATTGCCGGAAGGGATCATCGATTTAAACAAATCACGGTAAGGCCCAAATGCAACTCCACCATGCACAAATACCTCAAGGTTCGGCCAGACTTCCAGGATATTGCTTTTACCTGATATCTCAATAATCCTCTTCAGAAGAAAAATAGACCAGGTAGGAACGCCGTGAAAACTTGTTACATTTTCATTCATTGTGCTCCTGGCCATCATTTCGAGCTTTTCTTCCCATTTGTCCATCAAGGCTATTTTCACTTCAGGCGTCCTGATGATCTGGGCCCAGAATGGAAGGTTCTTGATGATCAAGGCCGAAACATCACCGCAATAAGATTCCGGGTCAGGGTTCATGTGGTTTGAAGTATAACTCCCTCCTATTGACAAACCTTTACCGGAAAACAGGTTGGTTTCAGGCCGGTTGTTCACATATAGACACATCATGTCCTTTCCGCCTTTGTAATGACATTCTTCAAGCGACTCATCGCTTACAGGAATGTATTTGCTGCGGGCATTTGTGGTACCTGATGATTTTGAAAACATCTTAATATCAGTAGGCCACAAAACATTTTGTTCCCCTTTCATGCACCTTTCTATGTAAGGATGCAATTGTTCGTAGCTGCTTACCGGAATCTGCTCTTTAAAATCCTGGGCTGTACGGATGGATTTAAAGTCGTGCTTTTTACCAAAAACAGTATTATCAGCGGTGTTGACCAGGTAAGTAAGCCAGTATTGCTGTGCATC
>JANYCH010000057.1 GCA_025360395.1 Cytophagales bacterium
CAACATCCAGATCTTTTCTGCCCTTGAAAACCACTGCTTCTTATTCAAATGATAATAATACAGTGAGTCTCGATCAAATGCGATCAGAGAAGTGTCTGAAACCTGAGACGCATTTCTAAATGTTTTAGGGCTTAAGGTCTGAAATTCAGAATTTAGGATTTCACATTTACCTGATTTCCAGGATAAACAAATAGAATCATTTACTGCCGTTAGAGAGTCTATTTCAGGCAGTTGGTTTATGCAAGTGTCATTAAGCTTTAAAATTCCGGCTGAGTGAGGAAAATTAAAAGATACCCAGTTGGTAATCGGATCTATTTTGAGCCTTGAATAGGCAATTGTCACCAATTCTTTCAGGTTAGAATCCAGTAATCCTGCTTTATGGTTCTTTTTAACAAGATAATAAGGAGCCAGGTATTGAATAGAATCATATTCACAAGGCAAAACAAGTTTCCCCATATCATTACATAGGCCGGATTTACCTTTTAAGCGTACTTTTAAATGGAATTTATTTAAAGACCTTATATCGTCATAAAAATCTTTAGAGCATACAGGAAATATGATCTGCTTCTGGTTGTTTACAAACCTGACAATGTTATTTCCCTGAAATTCAAAACTGTCAGCATTTATTGTCAGCAAAACCTTAAAACTTGTATCTGTCAGGATCCACTTTTTGGATGTTCCCTCAACACTTAAAACAGGGACTTCATTTTTTGCAGCTGCTAATTTCTTGCCTTGAGAAAATGATGTTCCAAAGGATAAAATCAGGAAAAATAAAATTCCATATATCCTGTAATGGAGGAACTGCCTAAAAATTATCAAAAAGAGAGAAGCTGATTTTTCAGACATAACCAAGTTACTGCCTAGGCATTGCTTTTTTTAATTTCAGTCTTGATCATATTCGAAGATCCTTTGGCAATAATTTTACCATCTGAATGCTTGACCATGCATTCTATGTTTGAAATATTTTTTCCTTCTCTTAAAGTATGTGATTGGGCTAATATAGTGTCTCCAACCTTTGCGCCAGACAAATAATCAATTGAAAGATTAACTGTTACATAAAAATTTTCATGACCAAGGGTGGCAGCAGTCAGCCCAATTATGTCATCAATAATAGCAGCAGTTGCTCCCCCATGCAAAGTTCCGAGTGGATTTGTCATGTCTTCCCTTACGATAAAAGAAAACAAAAGCGATCCTTTCTCAACTTCAAGTAAAACACCATTAAACCATCTCCCAAATTTGGACGGACTATTTGAAAAAGGTTGCCCAACCATAGTCTTAAGCCTTTCTACGACTGAATTTTCCATATTCAACATTTCTGCAATTTAAACGAATTGATTCTGATGAATTTATTAAAAGTCATTAAAAATACGTTTCAACCCTTAAATTACTTGCGGTTTTTAGTAAAATCTGTACTATCAGGCTTTAGGTTCTTTCCAAGAGTCCCGTTTAGCCTTTTCCAGAAGCTTTCTCTCTTTTCAATAGATTTAAAGTTGGCCTGGTAAGCTGTTGATGGATCTATGATAATGGGCTCGTTCAGATCGAAGGTTTCCACACTGTCAAAAACCATAGGCAGAATTCCTAAATCCAGTTTCTTCTTTTTTGCAAATGACTTGAGCAACCTGGATTGAAATGGGTCAGAAGCAATGGCCATTCTTTTGAAACCAGCCCTTTTGCCTAAATAATAAGAGTAATAAATATTCTCAGTGCTATGTTCCGCTTTTGATTCAATAAAAATATGTTCTTGGGGAATACCTAATTTCCTTGCATAAAGTCCCATTATTTTACTTTCTACATAAGGAGTGTAAACTGCAGAACCAGAATATATAATGTTTTTTGCAATGCCTTTTTTGTATAGAAAAAAAGACCAGTAAATCCGGATTTTCATAATAGGGCTCCAATTTCCTTCTAAACTATCAAAAGGAACACCTGGTATAATAATGGCATCGTAAGGTTCAGATTTTTCTGCCTTATGAAGTAACCTTTTGCAGGTAGATTGCCAGTACACGCAAGAGGTAAGTGATAGCAATATCCCGATGCATAAAAGCTTTTTCACGCAAAGGCGCAGAGGCGCAAAGTATCTTAACATCTATACCTTTTATAATCCATTCACTATTCTTTTTATACCATCTTTAATCATTGGCACATTAAAGTTGACAAGCTAGCCTAATTTAAGGTCTGTTAGTTTTAAATATGTTAATAATTGCTTTGGGTGGACAGGTGCAATCATTTCAACAGATTTATTTTGATTATAACCTTGTTTTCCACTATTAAGTCAGATCTAAATCCTAGATCCATTTTAATTCCTGACCAAACTACCGGGATAGATTTTTGTCTTTCAACAAACAAACCTCTTTTGCTAATTTCAAAATATAATATTTTTTCATACACAGATTCAAGTAGGCCAGGTCCTAAAGTAGTATGCATATAAAAAGAGATATCAACTATAATGGCTGATATCTCATTCTCTATCAAATTTAATTTCATCATTTAAATTCCAGAGTCCCTAAAGAAAATCCTTTAAAATAACTGTAAATTAATGCAATAAACTCTTTGCGTCCCTGCGGCTTTGCGTGAAAACTTAGTGCTTAAAGTGCCTTAACCCTGTCAGTACCATTGTCATTCCATTTTTGTCACAAAAATCTATGGATTCCTGGTCTTTAATGGATCCTCCTGGCTGAATTACGGCCCTTACACCTGCATTTAAAGCTATTTCTACACAATCAGGAAATGGAAAAAATGCATCGGACGCCATAGCAGATCCTTCAACTGAAAATCCAAAACCTTTGGCTTTTTCAATAGCTTGTTTCAATGCGTCAACCCTGGAAGTCTGGCCAACCCCGCTTGCAATAAGCTGGCCATCTTTCGCAAAAACGATGGTATTTGATTTTGTATGTTTCACTATTTTGTTGGCATAAATCAGGTCTTTTATTTCCTGAGTGGTTGGTGCCACCTTTGTTACTGTTTTTAAATCAGCTGGTTTAACCATTTCAAGGTCTCTATCCTGAACCAAAACCCCATTCAGAAGGCTTTTAAATTGCTGCCTTGGCAACTCACATGGTTTACGTACCAAGACTATCCTGTTCTTTTTGGTGTTTAACAAATCCAGGGCATCTTTATCATAAGCTGGTGCAATAACTATTTCAAAGAAAAGTTTGTGCAATTCTTCTGCAACAGATAAGTCTATAGTTCTGTTTGTAATGATAACACCGCCAAATGCAGAAACAGGATCACAGGCAAGAGCACTTAAATAAGCTTCTTTGGCAGTAGAACCTGATGCAAGTCCGCAGGCATTGTTGTGTTTTATGATGACAAAGGTCGTCTCCTCAAATTCATCCATCAAAGCTACTGCAGCTTCAACATCTAATAAATTGTTATACGAGAGCTCTTTGCCGTTTAATTTATCAAAGATCTGGTCCATATTTCCATAAAACCAGCCTTTTTGATGTGGGTTCTCTCCATATCTTAAAACCTGAGATTCTCTCACACTGTTTTTGAAGACTGGTAATTGCTGTTCTTCATTAAAATACTTAAAAATAGCTGAGTCATAATGGCTGGACATGTCAAAAGCTTTGGCTGCAAATGATTTCCGGTCGCTTAATTCTGTTGAACATTTTTTCTGCTCCAGCAAAGCAGCTAAATCAGCATATTGTTCACGAGAAGAAACAATAAGCACATCTTTAAAATTTTTAGCACCGGCACGGA
>JANYCH010000126.1 GCA_025360395.1 Cytophagales bacterium
GTAGGTTGCACTGTTGATTTTGAAGTGTGGTAACGACAAAACTCAACAAAAAAGCGGATGTTGAAAAACATTCAACTCCGCTTTTGTACTTTTTTTAGAATAAAATCAAAACTGATCTTATTTCTCGGATGTCAGTAAAAGAGTTACATCTAATTGGTGGTTCTTCAAGCCTTACCTTTTATCAAGCTAGTCCGACTAAAGAAATAGTAGAAGAATTTGTCAATGAGGTTATTAATAGGACACGTAAATTACTTTTGGAAAAATATGGAAAAGTAGATCCAGATCTGCCAGAAGAAACACAAATGAACCAGTTAAACTGGGCACGAACCAATGATATAATTTCCGAAGAACAGTATCGAGAGTTAAAGCAGGAATATAAAACAAAGAGATTGCTTAACCACTAAATTCCAGGCTGTAATGGTCAGAACCAAAAAAGTGCAGCATTTATCTTTAAAATTAATTCTCCCTACACTTTTCACAAACACCCTCAACAGAAAAATTGTAATGTATTGCCAGCATACCTTCCGGAAGCTTAAAAGCTGGTATTTCTACCTGATTTATACAAAAAGTACCTTTGCATTTGAGACAGTTGAAATGTAAATGATGGTCCGAATGGGCGTGTTCCTGGCAATGATCCAGGCATGCGGCGTATTTTGCTTCTCCAAAACTATTGTAAATCCTGTGTATAATTCCCTTTTCCTCATACAATTTCAAAGTACGGTAAAGGGTGGTCCTGTCTATTTGGTTGGCAAATTTTTCCTCCAGCTGGTGTTGGGATAATGCAATATTACTATTCGTCAATGCCTGGAGGACCTGTATCCTGACTGTGGTCTTTTTCAGGTTTTTAGAAGTAAGGACGTCTTCAGGCCCGCTTTTCACTTTTTCTTTACTTTCAGTTTCTGCCCAACTTTGACATTGCAGTCTGTAATTCCATTCAATGATTTGAGTTCCTCAACTGTCATATTAAAACTATGTGATATAGAATAAAATGTATTCCCAGGCTGAACTACATAAGAATCCTCTCCTTCTTTCAAACCATCAGTTTTTATGACCTTACTCTCCTCAATTACTGGAGATTTTTCCAGGATCTCTGTAGTAGATGGGGCAATCAAAGGTGCTTTACCCTTTCTGGGGATCCTGATAGGGCTATAGGCTTTAATTACTTCCTGGTCTTCAAGACCATTAAAACGTTTTAATTCTTCAACAGTCATGCCATTCTCCTTAGCGAGAGAATATAATGTGTTCTTCGGCTGTAAAATATACACCATACCAGAAGAGACAAAATTAGCATCTCCTAAGATGTAAAATTCAACCCTTCTGTTTAGCTGGCGGCCAATTTCATTGCTGTTGGTTGCAATAGGTTTGCCTTCACCTTCTGCATCTACCACCATTGCACTCCAGTCTATCCCTTTGCTTACCAGGTAATCCATTGCCACTTCTCCTCTTTTCTTTGATAGCGCAATATTGTAATTGTTAGTCCCTATTGCATCCGTATTAGCTCTTAGTTCCACCTGGATGTGATTATTTTGTTTGAGGTACTCTACCAACTCGTCCAGGATTTTGGCACCCTCATGGCGAAGATCGCTTTTGTCATAATCAAAATAAATGTTCTCAAAAAGGTGTTTGGAAACCTTCGCATTTGATCCTTCTACTTTGATATCTACAACTCTGTAGTTTTTCTTTTTTGTTAGAGAAGCATTTTTCTCATCAATCAATACTTTGTAATTCTTGTTCCTATCAAGGTTTTCATAACGGAAATTTCCATCCTTATTGGTTTTAGATTTCTTAATTACATTTCCATGCTCATCTGCAAGCATATTTTCAAGGTCCGGAACTCCAATATTGGTTGAATCGTCCAGCACTTTTCCTTTCACAGAAACGCTTTGCGCAGTTGAGTCCACGGTATCAGACTTAATAGCTACCAGTTGGGATAATTTACTTTTAAAAGTAAAGGAATAGATATCGTCACTCCCAGCACCTCCATCACGGTTACTTGTTAAATAACCCAGGCTATCTCCAACAACGAAATAGAAATCATCCTTATTAGAATTAAAAGGCAAACCGATATTCGTCACGTTTTGGAAACTGTCGCCTTTTGCCATGAATATATCCAGTCCTCCAAAACCCTTCCTGCCTGTAGATGAAAAGAATAAAGTCTTTTCATTGGGGAAATAATTAGGTGCCATGTCAATAAATGGCGTATTGATAGAAGTAAGGTTTCTTGCTGTGTCCCACATATCCTCACCCTTGGAGGCAATACTATACCAGATATCGTGCTGACCAGCACCACCCTTCCTTTTTGAAACAAAGAACATCGTGTCGCCTTTGAAACCAAGAGTAGGTTGTGCATTCCAACCTCCGGGATCGTTTATTTTATCGTTTAATTTTAGGGGTTTTATCCATTTACCATCTTTAATTTTTGTCACATAAATAGCGCAGGCGCCCTGGTCATCATCACATTGGGTATAGTAAAATTTCGTTTTATCGTGAGTAAAAATACCCGCGCCATCATTGTATTTCGTGTTGACCAGTTCATTAAAACCATCAGTATTACTACTTTTTACCCAGCTTCCACCTTTATTTTTCTCAAACCGGAGGTTGTCACTGAATGATTCTCCCGTCGCATCGTATTTTTCTCCACCCACAGTTTCTTCTCTGGCAGAAGTAATCACAATAGAAGTGTCGTTATGGTAGATTGCCGGCGAATAATCAGAAAATTTAGTATTGACAGGAGCAGGCAGGATTTTAAACTGATAATCCCTCAAAGGCTTTTCAAGTTCTAAAATGGCAAATTCACAACCTTCCATTTCTATGCGGGCATGCTGTAGGTAATCTAAATCTTCTTTGGTTTTAGGTTGAAAAGTGGCAATGAATTCTTCAAAAGAGGTTTTGCCTTCAACATATTCACCATTCATTTTCCGCATCATGGCAAACCAATATTTGGCTAGCGGATAGTCTGCAACACTTGAAGTGTTGCTTAGGGTTTTGCCATAAAACTCTTCGGCCCGGGCATATTTAAACAAAAGCCTATTGCATTCTGCAATCCGGTAAGTGATATAAGAACTGTTTGTTTGCTTTTTGTAAGCATTCTGGTAATATTCTTCTGCCTTAAAATAATCACCGTTTTTAAAGTATTCATCTCCGTAAGAAACGTCAATGGAATTCTTTTTTGTCTTTTGAGCAGAGGTTTCAAGTGTAAAACTAAGACTTAAAATTAGCCAGGTTAAATAAGTGAGGATTCTGATATCTAAACCTAAAGGAGAATGCATGTTTAAATTCTGGGAGTAGAAAACCGTTTGATCCTGTTCTTTGTAATTCTTCTAAGCGTAAGAGAAACTTCATATGCCCCGCGCCCGCTGGTATAATTCCTCAAAGAAGAAGAATTTACATCATAACTAAAACCTATAGTATAAAAAGAGCTGCTTAAACCAATAGAAGCAATATAAGCATCATCAAGCCTATACCAACCCCCGAGTATAAGGTTTGTAGAGTTTACAACCCCAAAATTTGATTGCTTTAAAGCATAAGTCAGATATAATCCTGCATTGACCTGGTACTTCAAATTCTGGTACATAAATATGACATTCGGAGAAAGGTTGACCTTTTTAGAAATATTATATTCAAAACCGGCATGGGCTTTAAGAAGCATAGGCAACCTTGAAGTTTTTGTGCTTAAAAAAGATTCGTTTGGCTGGTTAAGGTGGTAACCCGATGCCCCAATGTAAGCACTCCAGTCAGTAAAGTGATAATTTTTGGCTGCATTGTAGTAATACATCAAACCTGCATTCACATCAGGATAAATTCTGTTAGTTAATAAA
>JANYCH010000140.1 GCA_025360395.1 Cytophagales bacterium
CCGCAACTTCAGAATACTCTTCTGACCGGGCCGTTAAAAATAGGATGTGTGTTTCGACAAGAGCAGGATTTTCTCTTAATATTCTACATGTTTCCACGCCATCCATTCCAGGCATCATGATATCAAGCAAAACAAGGTTAGGGAGGAAAAGTGTAGCAATATCAATGGCTTTCTGGCCATTGTTAGCTGTTTTTACATCATATCCTTCTTTTTCCAGATTATACTGTAACAATTCAAGTATGTCTGCATCATCATCTACTACAAGTACTTTATTTGTTTTAGTTTTACTCATAAACTTGTTTTAAGTAGTGATTTTTATTTAAAGTTTAAATTTTAATTTGTCCCTAGCAATTTCTCCAGCATTTCGTCCAGCGCAGGGCCTCTAAGGTTTTTTCCAACAATTTTGCCGTCTTTTCCAACAAGGAAAGTTGCTGGTATCCCAGTTATCTGGTATACTTTATTTATACTTGTTTCCCATCCCTTCAAATCCGAAACGTGAGTCCAAGTCAGTTGATCTTTTTTGATTGCTGAAAGCCATTTGTCTTTGCTATTATCTAATGAAACACTGTAGATAGTAAATCCTTTGTCTTTGTATTTTTTATAAGCCCTTACAACATTTGGGTTTTCCATCCTGCAAGGTCCGCACCATGAAGCCCAAAAATCAATTAAAACAACTCTTCCTCTGAATGAATCTAATGAAACTGTCTTTCCTAAAGTATCTTTCATCACAATATTTGGTGCCTCATCTCCAACATCGGGCGCATCTTGTTTTAATTGTGGTAATAATGCCTTAGCGTACTTTGAGTTAGGATATTCAGATTTGTATTGTGTTTTAATTTGTTTGTTTAAAGGAGAAGTAAACTGATTGAATAAAACCAGCATACTCATTAAAGTGACTTCCCTGTTCGGGCTACCATAAGGCATTTTCAAAAGTAAATCATTGACTGCTGATGCTAAGGCTTGCTCTTGAGGTTGTACGTATAATTGAAAGTAAGTCTTGATTTTATTCGATAACATATCCCCTTTGGTTAATTCTGGATCTGTAAGGTCAGCTTTAGTGAAAAAATTACCAGCTTTAACTGTATCTGGAGAGACATATGATGCTGCAACTTTTGCAGTAAATGATCCGGGGTTCTTTGCCTGTAAGTTTAAATAATTTTTATTTCGTGACTTGATGAGGGTATCATATGTTTGACGTAAGCTATTTACAATTTTGTTATATTCATCAGGGTTGGTTTCTGCCATACCTGATACCTGATCAAATTGTTTTTGCAATAAAGTAACCTTGTTTGCAAAGGTTCCGGAAATTGCCAGATACTCTTTGAACAAGGTGTTTTCTTCAGAACTTCTGATCTTGAAATTTTTTACAAATCCCGGCATTTGGGTTGTTATTTCAATATCTTCATTTCCTACTACAATTATAACAGCGCTATCAGAATTGAAACCAAGCTTATAAAGTCCTCTTGAATTTATTTTATCAAATAGAAAGTTTCCGCTTTTGTTAACATTGGTAGAATCGAATATTACTAAAACATCACCAAAAAATTCATAAAGATATATTTTCTTGGCAGAGCTGTTTTTAATAGCCCCTTTTAAGCTTGAGGCATACGATGTGCTAATTGCTGCCACCGTTAAAAAGTAAAAAGAAAATGATTTTACCAGGTTCATTTTTATTTAAGCGTTTAAAATTAAGCATAAATTAAACGCTTATTCGCCGCTTAACCAAAATACAACATTGGCTTAACCTTGGGGAAAAAACAGTTTAATAAAGATTCTATAAGTTTAAACAAACAATTATAATTTTAAGTTATAACTTGGTTCCATAAATAATTGTAAATATAAGCTTGGGCAACCAAAAGGATATTAGAAATAAATATCTTATTTGCATCGACTTAAGATTCAAATTTCCACAACAAGGTTAAGTTATAAAATGAAATCATTTTAAATGCTAATGGGGGAAATTGTTAAAGGTGCTTTTATATCTGAACCTGAATTAATTGATCAGCTGGTATCCAAGTCAAAGGGGGCTCTTGAATATCTTTATGATAGGTATTCTTCATCGCTTTATGGAATAATTTATAAAATTGTTTCTCATGAAGCTGTAGCTGAAGAAGTTCTGCAGGATACTTTCATTAAAATCTGGGATAAGGCAGGAGATTATGATAAAACCAAAGGTCGATTATTCACCTGGATGCTCAATATTGCCAGGAATCTTGCCATTGATAAGTTAAGGTCCAAAGAATTTTCCAAAATGAGCAAAACCGATCACGGGTTTATGCACGTAAGTATTGAAGACAACAGCAAAGGAAACAAAGTTGTAGATGGTATTGGAATGGATAATGTTTTGGCTCAGTTACCACACGATCAAAGAATTCTCATTGAAATGATGTATTTTCAAGGATATTCCCAATCTGAAATTTCTGATAAATTAAATGTTCCACTTGGTACGGTCAAAACAAGGGTCCGGGCTGGTATGTTGAAACTTAGGGAAATACTTAAATGAATGTAAACGAATATATTGAATCTGGAATACTGGATGTTTATGTTCTTGGAGGCCTATCTCCAGAAGAAATCTCTCAGGTTGAGAATTATGCTACGAGGTTTCCAGAAATCAGCAAAGAAATAGAATCAATCAAGTCTACGATAGAGGAAATGTCTTCGAGGGAAAGCATTATTCCCTCTTATATGACCAAAGAAAATATTTTTAACAAAATTAATTACGCGCCTGCTCCATCTAATAGCCTCAATAACAGCATTACAGTTAAAGATAAGTCTTCACATCTCAATTTCACATATTTGGCAATTGCTGCCTCCTGGCTGTTAACATTGTTTGCAGGATATTTGGCTTATCATTATAGAACACAGTGGTTGGAGAGTGAATCAAAGTTTTTAACTCTGCAAAACGAAAATAAAGAAATAGCCACGAATTTTAACGTAACAAAAAATCACCTTGATGATGTTTCTGTGAAACTGGCAGCTATCAATGATTCAAGTTTAAAAATGATAACATTAAAGGCAATACCAGGCAAACCACAGGTTTTTGCCCAGATCCTTTGGAGCAAATCAAAACATCAAGTTTATTTAAGCTCCCTTTCATTACCTGAAGCACCTGAAGGAAAACAATATCAATTATGGGCCATTATAAATGGAAAACCGGTTGATGCAGGGCTAATCTCTAAAGCAGATAAAGAACAATTATCGAGAATGAAGGACATTGTAAATCCAAGTGCGTTTGCTGTAACCTTAGAGAAAACAGGAGGAAGCGAATTCCCTACGATGGAGGAAATGTACGTCATGGGCATTATTTAATATATTTTGCTTACTACATCGCCTTCAATCACATACTGTGATTTTTCTTCAGGGCATATTGCAAGGTTGTCTTTTCCAAAAATCAATTTGTGACCATATTCACTCACCCATCCTTTTTGTTTACCTGGATTGCCTATAATAAGTGAGTAAGGCTTTACATCTTTGGTCACTACCGTCCCGGCACCAATCAGAGAATACTCGCCTATAATAATACCACAAATAATGGTGGCATTTGCTCCAATAGAAGCTCCTTTCTTTACATAAGTGTTCAAATACTGGTTTCTGCGTGGAATTGCACTTCTGGGGTTCAATATATTTGTAAATACAACAGATGGGCCTATAAATACATCATCCTCACAAAATACTCCACTGTAAACAGATACATTATTCTGGATTTTCACATTATTGCCTATTACAACTTCTGGAGATATAACACAATTCTGACCAATGTTACATCTTTGTCCAATTATGCATTTCTCCATAATATGTGAGAAATGCCATATTTTAGTAAAATCGCCAATTGAACTATTTGCATCAATAAAAGCGGAAGGATGTGCTGTGAATTTCAAAGGATAGATAATAGGCTATAAAAATATAAAATTATAAAAATGGAAAAAAACAGGGTGCTTTTTTGTTACACCCTGTTTTTAAAATTATCGTTGTGCCAAAGCCTTGTCTTTGTGCTTTTTTATTTGCTTTTCTAAAGCTTCTACACCCGTATCGGTTGCAGCTTCAAATGTCCTTGCCCGTTCTTTAACAAACAGATCTCCGCCTGGAACATTTAATTTTATTTCAACAATTTTATTTTCTTCGGCTTCTCCGTTTTCTAATTTTAAAAATACTTCCCCATCTGTTATCCGATCATAAAATGTGTGTAGTTTATTTATCTTTTTTTCGATATAATCAAGTAATTTCTGGTCTGCTGTAAAATGAATGGAATGAATTTGAAGTTTCATGACTACAAAATTTAAAGTGAACTAATATTATTTCCTATAACAGGACTGGATAAATTTAACGTTTATTATATATTGTTGTTGTTTTATGATTGCTTTTTTTTCTGCCATAAGTATAATTCAATTGCTTTGAATAAGTAAAGGGTTATGTAACTGAAACATTATGATGTAAACATGGTATACAATTAGTAATTTCACTTTTTAATTAAGGAT
>JANYCH010000142.1 GCA_025360395.1 Cytophagales bacterium
TGACAGAACCTGGCAATGGGAAAAAACTGATGACCAGAAATGAGCATGTTGTGGATCTGAAGGCCCAGGGTTGGGTGCATATATAAAAAGTCATTTCGTCAGCTCAAGGCTTCAAATGGAAAAGTAACTTCCTTTAATCACTTCATAGTATTTAACCAAGATTAACTAACTATTGGTCGAGAAGTCTGGGTTCTTAAGAAAGGCGGACTATAACGTATATGTGGGAGTGTCCCTCCGGGCCAGGCTGTCCGTTCCAAGTCCGGCCTTAGCGCCCTACCCTACGCTCTTCGGGCTTTCCTCTTCCATCCTTCATGCTGCCTGATCAATCTAAAGCTATTAGGGTTTATTGTTTTCATTTATTTCTTCTATAATTTAAACTTTCTGTTAAAAGTTTAATTAAACCATTCTTTAGAAAATTTAGAATGGTGTGCCATATCGGATTTGATTAATGGATGTTATAATAGGCAATTGTACGCATTATAATTACAACAATTACCTACAACCAATAAAAAGTATATATAACTTTACAAAGAAGAAATATATATTACCATAGAAGCATGAGGATTTTGTTTTACAAGTATTGGCTGCCATTTTTCTTATTCTCTACTTTATCTTTTGCCCAGATACCTGTTAGTATTAACTCCGGTAACCCGGCTTTTCCATTTCCACAGTTTTTAGATTATGGGCCTGACCGTAAGACTTTGGCAGGTGTTAATGCGCCTGGGGTTACTCATGCTGAAATGGAACAGCGAATTAGAGATGGCTGGCAAATCTTTGCTAATGAGTTGGTATATACAGGAATTTCTGGAGGAACTCCTGCTGTAAAATACATTAAAGGAAATACCGGGTGTCCATACGATTGCGCGGAAGGCACAGGATATGCCATGCTTGGAGCCGCGTACCTGGCTGACAAAACAACTTTTGATGGTCTTTGGATGCGTGCCCATGATTTGCACATGGTAAGATACCCCCGATATCAGGATGGAGTGGTACCTCAACCAGGATATAATTATGGTTTAAATACATTGGTAGATGTAGGTTCAGGTACCAGCTCCGCAGCTGATGGGGATGTAGATATTGCACTTGCCTTATTAATGGCCTGGAAACAATGGGGGGATAATATGGGAGTAAATGACTTCCAGGGAAACCCTATTAGCTATAAAAAAGAAGCTTTAAATGTTATAAGAGGATTAGTTGAAAAATACCGTCCTTATGGGCCAAACGATTGTCGAGTAGAAGTTGGAGATATAGGTATGGATGGTTACATCAAGAGTGGGAATTTGTTTGGAGAATTAACAAACTGGGCCAATTCATTTCTTCCCGATTGTCCTGCCCATCCAGGAGCTTCTGAACAATATTTTGATTATGCTGCTCCGGGATATTTTCATGATTTTGCTCAAACACTTCAAGCAGCAGGCGACCCGGCCTGGAACGTGAATCAGTTTCTTCGTGGGGAAGCCTCATCAGACTGGCTGATGGGAAAGATTCTTGCCAATCCATTAGGAATTCCTGTTGCGCAGGGGGTATCTATGGATGCCACCGGGCAGATCCCAACTTTCTCAGATGGCAACCAAGGCGGGGAAGCTTTCCGAAATCCATGGAGGACTGTTCTCAACTATGTCTGGCATGGTAACCCAACTACTTCCTGGGACCCTATCACACATTCAGTAATTAATACTTCCAATACGTACGAAAGGGATGTCGCTTTACGGTTCGCTAAATATTTGAAAAGTCCTCAGAGTACTCCCTGGAATAATGCTTGTCAAAGTTTTGGTGGAGGACCTAAACTTAAATATGGAGGAATCGGAGCATTATCGTGGGTGTCAAGTCATTTAGGAGTAATGGCATCGGCCACTGCTTATACATTAAATTTACCTCAGGGCGCTAGTTCTCCGGTTGCAGTAGCTGCCCAGGATTTTGATCTTATGGGTAAAATGTTTCGTCAATGCGTAATTGAATGGGATATAACCACCGGTGGAATAGGAAATGATCATTACCTGACAAGCACCCCTGTTTATTTTCACGGATGGTTTCGGCTCTTAGGTATGTTAGTACTAAGTGGCAACGCTCATTCACCAAATAATATGGTGCCGAAAGCAAATCTTAAAGTTTATCATAAAATAGACAAGACTTATGGATTTACCAATGACCAGTTTACTTACACTGTCAGTTACAGAAATTATGGTGCGGCAGATGCTTCAGGAACGGTTGTGAAATTAGGAATTCCTGCAGGATTTTCGGTTGTGAGTATTACAAACGGTGGACTACAAGTAGCAGATTCCGTTGTCTGGAATTTAGGCATTGTAAAGGGCTTTACTTCTGGTGGTTTAGCTGCTACCCAGGGAAATATGAGCGTTGT
>JANYCH010000019.1 GCA_025360395.1 Cytophagales bacterium
GTATCTCTCATAAACCGTTCAGAATTTTTAAGCAAAACTGCTATAGTTGTTGCTTCAGTACCTGTTGTGGCATTTTCTTATGGTATCATTTCAGGAGCACACGATTACAGGGTAAGAAGAATTAAACTTCCTTTGGCAAACCTGCCTCGGTCTTTTCATGGGCTCAAAATTGCACAAATATCCGATATTCATTCCGGAAGCTTTTATAACAAAACTGCTGTAAAAGGTGGAGTAGAAATGCTCTTGGGAGAAAAACCAGATATAGTATTTTTCACCGGGGATCTTGTAAATAACAGCGCAGATGAAACTGCTGAATATGCTGCTGTTTTTGAAAAAGTAAAAGCACCTATGGGGGTTTTTTCTACTTTGGGCAACCACGATTATGGAGATTACATAAGTTGGCCCAGCCAGGAAGCTAAAAGAAAAAATCTCGAAGATTTAAAACAGGTACATAAACAAATGGGCTGGCGACTGATGATGAATGAGCATATCATGCTTGAACAGGGTGGAGAAAAAATTGCCGTAATAGGGATTGAAAATTTTGGTGCAAAAGGACACTTCCCTAAATATGGTAAACTAGGTAAAGCATATCAGGGAACAGAAGAAGCACCTGTTAAACTTTTACTTTCACACGACCCTAGTCACTGGGATTATCAGGTAAGAAATCAATTTCCAGATATTGATGTGATGTTTGCAGGACATACACATGGAATGCAATTCGGAATTGAAACAAAATTTTTAAAATGGAGCCCTGTTCAATACATGTATAAACAATGGGCAGGGTTATACAAAGAAGGAAATCAACACCTTTATGTGAACAGAGGTTATGGCTATTTAGGTTATCCCGGAAGAATTGGGATCTTACCTGAGATAACGATTATGGAACTGGTAACTACCTAACTTTACTATTTTTTGTAGCCTTCATTAAACCTGATCTTTAATTTTCAAACCAATTTGTTTACCGGAATTCTATAATTACTTTTGTTGTTTATAACGAGTCTAAATAATAACAGTGCTTAGGTCCGGTCTTTCTTTAATTTTCATTTTATTTTTAATTACCACTTTCAACCTCTTAGGTCAGAATATAATTTTCAAGGGAAAGGTTTTGAAAACCGCAGACCAAAGCCCCATTACATCCGCAAAGGTTCATTTAAAACATTTACATACTCATCTGAAGTCAGACAAAGATGGGAACTTTCAATTTGACTTAGCAAAACCAGGTGAATATCAGATTGTTATTTACAAAGAAGACTTTAAGGTTCTCAGTCAGCAATTAGTTCTTGTCAGAGATACTACTATTGACTTTCAAATGGACAGCCTTCAGTATGAGTTGTCGGAAGTACAAGTCCAAGCTCAGGGCTCAGGAGTCAGTGACATGGAAAAGCTGAAAACTGTAGAAGGCACTGCCATTTATGAAGGGAAGAAAAACGAGGTTATTGTAATGAAGGAAATGACCGCAAACCTTGCTACGAACAATGCAAGACAAGTTTTTGCAAAAGTTCCCGGACTAAATATATGGGAAAGTGATTGTGCTGGACTTCAACTCGATATTGGTGCCAGAGGATTAAGCCCAAACCGATCTTCAAATTTTAATGTCAGACAAAACGGTTATGATATAAGCGCTGATGCTCTTGGTTATCCTGAAAGCTATTATACACCACCTTTAGAAGCGATAGAAAGAATTGAAATTGTAAGAGGAGCGGCATCGCTGCAATATGGAACGCAGTTTGGAGGCCTCTTAAACTTCAAGATGAAACAAGGGGGGGATAAACCCGTTGAAGTGACAACCAGGCAAACTTTAGGTTCTTTTAAGTTTTTAAATAGTTTCAATTCAATAGGAGGAAAAAAGGGGAAATTCAGATATTATGGATTTTACCAGCACAAACAAGGCGATTGCTGGAGACCTTATTCAAGTTTCAACCTGAACATGGGTTATGGAAGCATTTCCTATAGTGCCACGGAAAAACTCACCATCACGGCAGATGTTACAGTAATGAATTATTTGACCCAAATGCCGGGAGGATTAAAGGATTCAGATTTTAAAAAAGACCCAAATATGGTTTTAAGAAAGCGAAACTGGTTCCAGGTAAAATGGAATCTGTTTTCTGTTTATGCAGACTATAAAATCTCCCCGCGCACTCATTTAAACACTCGTTTTTTTGGTGTTTCATCAAGCAGGGAAGCACTGGGAAACCTGGACAGACTTACAAGATTAGATGATCCGAAATCCAATAGGAATTTGCTTTCAGACAACTATTTAAACTTTGGGAACGAAACCCGCTTTCTTCACAGGTATACTATTGGCAAACAGGCTCAGGTTTTCGTGTTAGGATTCAGGGTCTATAAAGGAAAAACCATAAGAAAACAAGGTGATGCCAATAATGGGGATGGTCCTGACTTTGCTTACCTAAACCCTAATAGCCTTGAAAATTCAGATTATACATTTCCTGGAACCAATTATGCTGCTTTTGGAGAACATGTATTCTATTTAAATAAGAAATTCAGTGTTACACCAGGGGCCAGGATAGAGTTTATAGAAACCGCTGCCAAAGGATATTATAATACAAGAATATATAACGGGGCAGGAACTATACTTCTGGATGAAAACATCGCTGAAACCCGCTCAAGGTCAAGGAATTTTGTGCTATTAGGAATTGGCATGGCCTATAAGCACAAAGAATGGCTGGAAGCTTATGCCAATATCTCACAGAATTACAGGGCAATAACGTTTAGTGATATCAGGGTTGTGAACCCCAATTTTGTTGTGGATCCTGAAATTAAAGACGAGAAAGGATATACTGCTGATATTGGGGCAAGAGGAACATTTCAAAGAATAATTCAATACGATTTTAGCTTCTTTTACATGCAGTACAGTGGTAGGATCGGGGAATTACTTAAAAGCGGAAAAGCACCTACCTTCTTAGATTACAGATACCGCACAAATATTGCGGATTCAAGAACTTACGGTCTGGAAGCTTTTGCTGAGGTTGATGCTTTAAAACTAGCTTATAAAAAATCAAAAGTTGGAATCCCTGTTTATACCAGTGTATCTCTTAACGATGCTAAATATATTCATTCTGATAATAAAGCCATACAAAACAAATTGGTAGAACTAGTGCCTGGAATATTATTGAGAATGGGAGCTGGTTTGAAATGGAAAGATTTCAGAATAAACTACCAGTTTTCCTATGTTAGCCAGCAATATACTGATGCCAGTAATTCTATTTCCGACCCTACTGCGGTTGTGGGAATAATTCCTGAATATTATGTGATGGACCTCTCTGCTAAGTATATATTTAAATTTGTGAGCTTAGAAGCTGGGATTAACAATTTGTCTGATAATATATATTTTACCAGAAGGGCCGAAGGTTATCCCGGGCCCGGAATTTTGCCTTCTCCGGGTAGAAACTGGTATGTCACTCTAGGCTTTAAATTCTAGGAAGACTACGGCTTATACTCTCGTATCCAATTATTATTCAATATGTTATCATTGACTTTTAGCAAGTCTGTCTTAGGATCAATTATCAATTGAGATGGTTCTCCATTCATCGTCACAAAGCATTCACAGTAAACAGAAATATCTTTCATGCCATTCGCTTTAAAAGTATTGCCTATGAAATGGGCATATTGAATCATCATATCGGGCTGAAAAGACATTTGCTTTTCCTGATGTTGGTTTAAATACTGAGAGTTGTCAATATCAAATTCAGATCCGTTTGCATTATTTCTTATTCTGAATGTTGAAGTGCCGGCCTTTTCAACCAGCATAACCCTCCAGGAAAACCGGTATCCATTTTCAGTCCAGAATAAATTACCTGGATAAATCAAGTATCTGAATGGCACTATTAATTGGATAGAAATATAAAAAAGCAATAGAAAAGTTGTGAGTTGTGGGTGGCGGGTTGTGAGTTGCGGTAATGTGTTAAAATTAGCTTTGTGGTTTAGCTTGTTATTGCCTTTGTTGATAAAATTTTGAAAAACAGAAATAAGTTTTTCATGAAAATTATCTGAAAAGAAAACAAGCGTGCATAGGCTCATGACCAACGGAAATACCCCAATCTGAAAAAAAAACCCTGTAATCGAGTGAAAAATCAATAATACAACGTAGGCTGCCAATCTTGTTTTTCTATTTAAAAGCAAAAATGGTATGCTTAGGTCATACATCATTCCTATCCAGGCGAATGCATAAGCAACCCAGGTTTGTGTGAACAGATTACCAATAAAAGGGATATTATTTTGTGCGGGCAACCAAAGTTTCAATGGCATTGCTTCGATCAGCCAGCTGTAATTAATTTTAGCAATTCCCGCAAAAAAATAGACACAGGCAATTTGAAATTTTAAAATATCAAGGCAAAATACAGGAACCAGTTCTCTTTTAATATCTGGTTTTTTAAATGCATCCATAGAAAAATTTCTATTGGCAGGCAAAAAACACATTAAGAAGGCTATTAGACTGACAAAATAATAATGATTCAGATAATATGTTTTGTCAATAAGCTCAACATAAGTGAAGATCAGAAAAAAAACTATGGTGGCTATCCTGTAAAAATAGCCAACCATGATGGCCAATGAAGCTAATATCATAACTCCAAAAATAAAATACATAACAGGCGACGGCAATACCCTCACCCATGAAAAACCCCAATATGAAAAATGGAAGGCGGGTTTTAAATATTGTTCTTCAACCCAACCTAAGAGCAGAAACCGAACCGAACTTATGCATGTAACAAACCCAAATAGTATCCGGAATACAATAAGAGGAAGAATCGGGACTTGCCGGTAAAGGATTGAATTCAAGCGTCTAATCAAAACAAATTCTAAATACAGTTCGGCTTGATTTAGTCTCCATCCCCGCTGGCATAAGTTATATAAACTCCAAGAACAGACACCATCTCAGATTTTATATGCCTGGTAAATTTTTGCAATTCGACGTACAAATCCTGGGCCTGTGCAGGATTTGATTTTAATAAATCTGAAAATCTTCCAGATGGCAATCGATTTAATTTGCCCCTGATAACTTCCATTTGCTGAACGGTAGCAGTTACAATCTCAGGTCCACCTGTAGTTGCCATCAGATACTCCTGAAGACCTATTCCATCATTTCCGTTTTTATTTCTTCCATACCATATATTTTCGATTGCA